>CAMZKY010000114.1 GCA_947311455.1 uncultured Marinosulfonomonas sp.
ACCTGTTCCACCCGTTCATCTGGCTGCACTTTGGAGACCGCGATCAATTGGGTTGATCCAACGGCGCGCCCGCTGCGGGATTCTTGGGCGTGAATTTTATCTTGGATTTCGGACAGGGACATGGTTCGCCTCGTGATTTGGTTTGCCTTAACCAACACCAAACCCGCCCAAAAGAAAAGAGCGAACCCGAAGGCCCGCTCTTTCTTTAGTTAGGTTGTTTGTTCTTCTAAATTAGAAGGACAGAGCCAGACCCAAAGACCAGCTGCTGCTGGAAACAGCTGCGACTGCGGGTGCGGGGGGTGCTGCTGGAACTGCCGCTGCAGGTGTATCGTTGTCATTGCCGTAACCGAACATAACAACAGCGCCGCCGCCTAGATCGTAGTTAACAGCAATGCCGTAACCATGGGAACCCGTGCTATAACGGCCGTAGTTTGCGGCGATTGTCAAAGCGTCTTTGGTGTAACCAAGGCCGATTGCAGAGTGAGAAACACCTGTGTTTGCACGGGAGTAGTTCACAACAGCAGACAAGCCACTGTCCAGTTTTGTGTCAAGGGAGATGCCCCAGATGTTTGCAGCGCCGGCTTTTTGGTAACCAAGACCAACACCAATGTCCGCAGCACCAAGGTTCGCATTGTATTTAACACCAAGGCCCCAAGCGATTGGACCAACACCAGTGTCATCTGCTTCGACAGACAATGCTACACCGAAATCACCGAATGTGTTGTCATAACGCAGAACTTGGTTGTCGTATGTTCCGTCAAGACCGCTGTTACCATTGTAGCCAGCGTGGGTTGTGTGGTCAGATGCAAGAGAACCGCCCATGCCAACTTCTTGCATGGCCCAGTCAAAGCCACCGTCTGTGTCGCCCAATGTCAGGTTACCAAAGTCGGATTTCAACCAAAGCTCAGTGCCGTTGTTTGTAGTAGCCGCAAGACCAGCAGCTTCGTCAAGATTTACAGAAACACCAAAAGAGATGCCGCCGTCTGTTTCGCCAGACATGGAGAAGTTGATGTCAACGTCTTCGATGAATGTTGGAGCAACGCCAGGAGCATTGTTATCGGCAATACCGAATGCGGCAGAACCTGTCATTGAGATGTCTGCAGCAGCAAAACCAGCTGATGCAACAAGTGCTGTAGAAGCAAGAAGAATTTTTTTCATTTCGTTTCCCTCGAGTTTAAAAAAGGTGCACCTCAATTCAGGGAATCCGAATTGAGTATGCATGTTGTTTCGCTCTTGGCCCGCCCAAATGCAAGATTCGTGAAACCGCATCTTCCTATTGCGGCAGCGGATGATGCAGCTTTGCCACAGTTTCCATCTTGAAAACCCGAATGTGGCAAAACTCCGCCAGCAAAACCTCTTGCCCGCCTGTGTTTGCTTGGTTACTACAGTATCAAAGCTATTTTCGGGGCATACATATGACATCTGGGCGGAATTTAACAAGAATCGTTGCAATCGTAGCCGTCTTAGGCCTGTCCGCCTGTGGTGGCGGAAGCGGTTTGGGATCTGGCGGGTTTTCCAAAGGTGGCTCGGGCGGAAGTGCAGGAAGCAAAGCGCCAGCGCATAAACCGGCCAAAGCCGAACCAAAAAGATCAACCATTTGGGATTTGTTCGGGAATAACGATGATCCTAATGTGACTGTTCAGGTAAATAAATACATCTGGAATGCGTCGCTTGAAATTCTGAATTTCTTGCCCATTCAGGCGGCTGATCCATTTAGCGGCGTTATTGTAACGGGATATGGCACACCACCAGGTGGGCGCCGTTCCTATCGCGCCACTATATATATTAAAGATCCGGCTCTTGACGCGCGTTCTTTAAATGTATCGTTGCAAACACGCGGAGGCCGTGCGGTGGATGTTGATACCGTGCGTGCGATCGAGGATGCAATCCTGACCCGTGCCCGCCAACTTCGAATTCGTGACGGCAAGCTTTAACAACCGGCACACATCTTTCTAACGATCACGCCGGGCCAATGTGTCCGGCGTTTCCACCTTAAGGACAATAAAATGACGGGCTATTCTGCTGCCGATATCGAAACCAAATGGCAAGCCGCTTGGAGTGATCAAAACGTGTTCAAAGCGGTGCGTGATGATGCCAAGCCAAAATATTACGTGCTTGAGATGTTTCCATATCCATCTGGCCGTATCCACATGGGCCATGTGCGCAACTATACAATGGGCGATGTGATTGCGCGCTATAAGATGGCAACAGGGCATAACATCCTGCATCCGATGGGCTGGGATGCGTTTGGAATGCCCGCCGAAAACGCCGCAATGGCGATTGGCGGCCACCCCAAAGACTGGACATATAACAACATCAAAGACATGCGCGACCAGATGAAACCGCTGGGCCTGTCGATTGATTGGTCGCGCGAATTTGCCACCTGTGATCCCGAATATTACGGCCAGCAACAGGCGATGTTTATCGACATGATGGGCAAAGACCTGATTTACCGCAAAAACGCCGTGGTCAACTGGGATCCCGAAGATATGACCGTGCTGGCCAATGAGCAAGTGATCGACGGCAAAGGCTGGCGTTCCGGTGCACAAGTAGAGCGGCGCGAGCTGACGCAATGGTTCTTTAAGATATCGGAATATTCCGAGGATTTGCTATCGGCGCTGGACGGGTTGGAAAACTGGCCTGAAAAAGTGCGCAC
>CAMZKY010000115.1 GCA_947311455.1 uncultured Marinosulfonomonas sp.
AAAGTTGCTGCTGCCGCTGAAGCCGCTGCTGCACCTGCGGAAGACGCTGCAGAATAATCAAGGGAAGGCTGGATAAGTGACTGAATTTACACAGACTTTCCAGCAAGATTTTGACAAACTTTTACGATTGCGGCGCGACGTGCGCCGCTTTCGAACCGATCCCGTCGATGGGGGAATTATTGATCGTTGCCTTGCAACGTTTAACCTTGCCCCATCGGTTGGATTGTCGGAGCCATGGCGTATTGTCAAAGTCCAAAGCGCTGCTGCAAGGCAGGCTGTTTTGGAAAACTTCGAAACCACAAATGCCGAGGCGATCAAAGGCTATTCTGGCGAAAAAGCCCAAATATATTCGACACTTAAGCTAAGCGGGATGCGCGACGCGCCTGTTCAGTTGGCGGTATTTTGCGACGAAGAAACCCCCAAAGGCGCTGGCCTTGGTGCACGCACAATGCCCGAAACACGCCGCTATTCTGTGGTGGCCGCAATCACTCAGTTCTGGCTGTGCGCTCGCACAATCGGCCTTGGTGTCGGATGGGTTTCGATCCTTGATCCTGACAGTTTAACCAAGGAGTTAAACGTTCCTGAAAACTGGTCTTTGGTCGCCTACCTTTGCGTTGGCTGGCCCGAAGATGTATTAACCACACCAGAGCTTGTAACCGCTGGATGGGAAACCAGAAGCGATATTTTGGAAACGCTGGAGCGATAGAATGTCAGATAAAATTTGTGTAGGCGCAATCAGCGGATCATTTGGGGTGAATGGTGAAATTCGTTTGAAAAGTTTTTGCGCTGATCCTGAAACAATTGCTGACTATTCGCCGCTAACCGATGAAAAAGACACAAGAAAATTTGTAATTTCACTATCAAAACCAGTTAAAAACGGCTTTGCTGCTAGCGTTGAAGGCATCACCACAAAAGAACAAGCAGACGCCTTGCGTGGTGTCAGGTTGTTTGCCTCACGCGATCAACTGCCAACAATTTCGGATGACGAATTTTACCACGCCGACCTGATTGGCCTTACCGTGCTGGATGTTGGCGGCGCGGTTCTGGGTAAGGTGCATGCGGTGCAAAATCATGGCGCAAGTGATCTGCTGGAGATTATCCCGAACGGCTCAAGCGACACTGTGCTATTGCCGTTTACAAATGCTGTGGTTCCAACGGTTGATCTGGCAGGCATGCGTCTTATTGTTGATCCTCCCGAAGGTATATTTAACGAATGACACGGGTAATTGTGCATGCAGGGTTTCACAAAACAGGCACAAGCAGCCTACAAGATTTTCTGCATCAAAACAAAATGTTACTGGCTCCTTATCTGGACTACTACGGCAAAAAAGATTTTCTGGATGCAGGCGCGCAAGCACGGATGTACGCTCAACGCCCTTTTTATTGGAGGTTGCGCAAATTCCGGAAGGCCTTCCGGAATTTCTTGAAATCGATACCAGACGCCGAAACGATCGTTATTTCTCGCGAAACATTTACCGGCGGCATGCCCGGACATCGTCGTTTTGATGGGCGCTTGCTAACCAGCTACCAAAAACCCGCACGAAAACTATTGCCAGTGATTGCCGACGAGTTGCGCTATAGATTTGGGCAAGATGTTGATATTACGTACTTTTTTACGTTGCGTGAAAAAGAAAGCTGGATTAAATCTGTGTATGGTCATTTACTGCGCTCGATCCGGTTAAAAGACAGTTTTGACGAATTCCGACAACGGTTTCCAAACCTTCTTGGCCCCACCGAAGAAGCGCAAAAACTGGCACAGTTTCTTGCGCCTATTCCCGTTTCGATGTCCTATCTTGAGGACTGGGCAAATCAGCCGGAAGGGCCAGCAGGGGCGATATTGGATTTATTGGATGTGCCGGATTCAATTCGGTTAAGTTTAACACCATCACCGCAAAGTAACGTGGGGCAGCCAAAAAATCTGCGGGATGCTTTTCTGTCTCTGAATAAACAAAATTCTTCTAAACATGATCTTAAACATGCAAAAGAAGAATTGATCAAAAAGGCATAACGTAATGGCAGAAAACCCCACTCCCACATTGGTGCCAGAATTGGGCTGCTCGGATGTGTTGGCCAGCCTCGCATTTTATAAACAGGTCTTAGGATTTTCTGTTCGGTATGATCGTCCAGACGAAGGGTTCTATTATCTTGAACGTCAAGGGGCTGTGATAATGATTGAGCAGTTGGATGGGAGCAGTTGGCTTGCCGCCCCTACTAGCCCTCCGCTGGGACGTGGAATGCATTTCGAAATTGGTACCGCCAACCTGCGAGAATTGTATAAAACTTGCAAAACCAATGACACCCCAATTTTCAAGAAGTGGGAGGAAGCGTGGTATCGTGTTGGTAAGCATTATCAGGGGCAAGCGCAGTTTATTGTAAGTGACCCAGACGGATATTTGCTTAGGTTCGTTGAAGATATTGGCAGATTGGAAACGCCTCCAAAAACCGCGAGGGTGGTTGGATGACTGAACAGAAATGGAAAGATGATGACAAAGTTAGCAAGATTAAGCTGGATCCACGATGACAAAATTACAAAAATCTTACGGCCGTAAAACCATTTCTGCGACGTTAAAACCACGCGATTTAATGGGCGAAACACCCCGCCTAAAAGGGGCGTGGATGGCTAAGGTCGTGACGTTGTTTCCAAGCGCATTTCCCGGTGTGTTGGGTGAAAGCCTAACTGGCAAAGCCTTAAGCGAAGGTCTATGGCAACTGGAAACAATTGATTTGCGCCCCTTTGGTGAAGGTCGGCATAAGAATGTTGACAACACGCCTTCGGGCGGCGGCGCAGGCATGGTTTTAAGGGCCGATGTGGTGGGTATGGCCTTGTATCAAGCCCAGCGTGACACGCCAAATGATCGCGACAAGTGGCCTGTGGTCTATCTGTCGCCGCGCGGTAAGCCTCTGACTCAGGCGATGGCACAGCGATTCGCCAAGGCGGACGGAATAACCCTATTATGCGGCCGTTTTGAGGGTGTGGATGAGCGGGTTATTGAAGAATTTGCCATTGAAGAGGTTTCTTTGGGCGATTTTGTCCTTACTGGCGGTGAGATTGCGGCGCAGGCCTTGATTGATGCGACTGTCCGGCTTATACCGCGCGTGCTTGGGAACCATGAATCCACCGAGGAAGAATCCTTTTCCGATGGGCTTTTGGAGCATCCCCAATACACAAGGCCAACCGTTTGGGCGGATCGCGCGATACCGGAAATTCTTCTGTCCGGTCATCACGGGAAAATATCCGACTGGCGCAAGGCGATGGCTGAAAAGCTGACTAAGGAACGCCGACCCGATCTCTGGCGGGCTTATTGTGCAAAGCATGATAGGGACCCGAATGAAGACCAAGAGCAATAGGGACGCATCAAACACTTCGCGGAATAAACCGTGAGCATATTTAAAGGAGCGTTTCAGATGAACCTGATCGCACAATTGGAAGCTGAGCAAGTCGCTGCGCTTGGCAAAGACATTCCAGATTTCAAAGCGGGTGACACCATCCGCGTTGGCTACAAAGTGACCGAGGGCACGCGCTCTCGTATTCAGAACTATGAGGGTGTTTGCATCTCTCGTAAAAACGGTGTCGGCATTGCCGGATCGTTCACAGTTCGTAAAATTTCATTTGGTGAAGGCGTGGAACGTGTGTTCCCTCTGCATTCCACAAACGTTGATAGCATCACAGTTATCCGTCGTGGCCGTGTGCGTCGCTCCAAACTTTACTACCTGCGTTCGCGCCGTGGTAAAGCTGCACGTATCGCCGAAGATACGACTTACAAACCCAAAAAATCTTAAGGAGCCGGGACATGAGAAAAGATATTCACCCCGATTACCACATGATCAACGTTAAAATGACAGACGGCACATTGGTTCCGATGATGTCAACATATGGTGCTGAAGGCGACACGCTAGCCCTAGAGATCGACCCATCCGCGCACCCTGCCTGGACTGGCGGGAACTCCCGCTTGATGGATACTGGCGGTCGTGTTTCCAAGTTTAAAAAGAAATACGAAGGTTTGGGCTTTTAGGCTTAACCCCGTTTCGATTATACAAAACGCCGCGCTGGAAACAGGGCGGCGTTTTCGTTTGGGATACATTCTGATGGCTCAGTTTAATAAAATTACCGCCAAAGAAACGCTTGATTTGCGTCATCGTGTGTTGTGGCCAAACAAGGCAAAGCATCAGCTGATATTACCCGCAGATGGGCGGGGCTTGCATTATGGTGCGGTGCAAGATGATGCTATTGTGGCGGTGGCGTCTGTGTTTGTGGATCAGAGCGATTGCCGTTTACGCAAGTTTGCGATTGATCCCGATTTCCAGCGCCAAGGCATTGGATCAGCGATGATCAAACATATCCAAAATGATCTGATGGAATGCGGCTATAACACCCTCTGGTGTGATGCGCGGGAAACGGCGTTGCTGTTTTATCAATCTCTTGGATTTCAAATTACAGGTGCACGATTTATGAAATCGGATGTTGCCTATTTCAAAGCGACTCTTGCGCTTTAGCACCGCGTTCATTCATCCAAAAAGTTAACAGGCGTTTTTACCAGCAATACAAAAACACCGTTTAGGCGTGAATCAATTGGAAACCCAAGTTAATAAGGGTATTTCGCAAAAACCGCTGTATGGCAAGCGTATGGCAAGTGTATGGCAAGCGTATGGCTAATTTTCGCGGTTTTCTGAAATTAATCCACCGTACGGTGGGTTTTGTTAACTATTCCTTAGCTGTAAATGAAGCGGCCCTCGCATGTGTTTTTGGCAGGCGGCGAAAGATAAGGGCGAAATCGGCGAAAATCATAAGCAGACATTTTCGCCCAATATTTGTTCTAATACTTTCAAATTGTCTTGCGCCACCATATAGTCCTGATACCTGCTGGGTATAACAAAAAACGGTAAACGGGGTTTAGGTGTGGCGCATATAATTGTTGTTGGAAACGAAAAAGGCGGGTCGGGGAAATCGACCACGGCCATGCATATCGCAACCGCCTTGGTGCGGATGGGGCATAAAGTGGGCGCGCTTGATCTGGATTTACGGCAGCGTTCATTTGGGCGCTATATGGAAAACCGGATCAAATATGCACAGGCGCATGGCGTTCATCTGCCGATGCCGGATTACCATGATTTACCCGAAGTGGACCGTGCCGATCTAAAACCGGGCGAAAATATCTATGATCATCGCTTGTCGGCGGCTGTTGCCTCGCTGGAGCCCGGCAGTGATTTTATTCTGATTGATTGCCCCGGATCGCATACGCGATTGTCTCAGGTGGCGCATTCTTTGGCGGATACATTGGTCACCCCGCTGAATGACAGCTTTGTCGATTTTGATTTGTTGGCACGGGTTGATCCTGAAACACTGAAAATTCTTGGGCCGTCAGTGTATTCCGAGATGGTTTGGAGCGCGCGTCAGTTGCGGGCGCAGGCGGGTTTGAATGCGATTGACTGGATTGTGGTGCGCAACCGTTTGGCGGCGCAAAACATGCACAACAAGCAAAAGATGGAAAAGGCGCTGAACAACCTGTCACGCCGAATCGGGTTCCGCGTGGCGAACGGATTTGGCGAACGGGTGATTTTTCGGGAGCTGTTTCCGCAGGGGTTAACCTTGCTTGACCTCAAGGATATCGGTGTAAAAGGGCAGATGAATATTTCAAATGTTGCGGCCCGTCAGGAATTGCGTGATTTGATCAAGGCGCTGAACCTGCCGAATGTAACACCCGATTTTTAGGGAATATTAACCGATTCAAGGGATGAATCGGGTATGGATATAATTTCTGTCAAATTGCCTGAACCAACGCGCCTTGCACTAGAAAAAATTGCGGATGCTGATGACGTTTCGATTGGGCAAGTTATTCGAGATGCAATCGCACGCGATTTGAAGCGTCGTCACAAAGCGAAAACACCCGTTAGGGTGGATGAGCGGCTCGTCGCGCCCTTGCGGGCACTTCTCGCTGATGATTTTGCCTATGCTAAAACATGGGATGATTTGCAGACACGGCTTGGCGGTAAAGGCTATGTCTTGCGCGAGGCAGGTGGCGGGCTGTGCCTATACCGTGCCGCGCAAAACCAAAGGGTCTGCAAAGGGTCGGAACTGGGGTATAGTTACGCGACACTGATGCGTAAATTCAACCAACCCTTCCCCAATCACAGCCACAGATACCTGTATCATAAAATCTGTGGTTAACCCCAGTTTTCGATCACATCCACGGCCTGCTGCGCCGTTTCAACAAATTTGAACAGTTTCAGATCATCGGCGGAAATCGTGCCAGCATCAGCCAGCACATCCCATTTGATTATTCCGCGCCAGAAGTCTTCGCCAAACAGTAAAAACGGGATCGGTTGCATACGGCCGGTTTGGATCAGGGTCAGCGCCTCGAATGTTTCATCAAGCGTGCCAAATCCGCCAGGAAATACCGCAACCGCCTTGGCGCGCATTAGAAAGTGCATTTTGCGGATGGCAAAATAATGAAAATTAAAACACAGATCAGGCGTTACATATTCGTTCGGCGCCTGTTCATGGGGCAGCACAATGTTCAGCCCGATTGATTTGCCGCCAACATCCATCGCACCGCGATTTCCGGCTTCCATCACGCCCGGGCCGCCGCCTGTGAC
>CAMZKY010000116.1 GCA_947311455.1 uncultured Marinosulfonomonas sp.
ATCGCCATATTGCAAACTGTCATCCGGCCTTCCATGGAAAGGCTGCGAATGGCTTCGCCACAATATTCGATCACATAGCCAGTACCACCAGCCGTGCCGGTTTCGCCAATTACCGCCATGGTGATGTCTTTGGCGGTTACACCTGGCATCAGTTTGCCAGTGATTTCGACCTTCATATTTTTGGATTTTTGTTGAATCAGGGTTTGCGTGGCCAGAACATGCTCCACTTCTGATGTGCCAATCCCGTGCGCCAACGCGCCAAATGCGCCGTGGGTGGCAGTGTGGCTATCGCCGCAAACCACGGTCATGCCAGGCAATGTCCAGCCTTGTTCGGGGCCAACAATATGCACGATACCCTGACGCACATCATCAACGGGATAGTAGTGAATACCAAAATCACGGGCGTTTTTATCAAGCGCTTCCAGCTGGATGCGGCTTTCTTCGTTCTTGATGATGCCGTTGGTGCGATCCAGAGTTGTTGGCACGTTGTGATCCGGCACAGCGATGGTTTTGTCCGGCGCATGCACAGAACGGCCCGCATCACGCAGCCCTTCAAAGGCTTGCGGGCTGGTTACTTCGTGAACAAGGTGGCGATCCACATACAAAAGGCTGGTGCCGTCCTCATCAACCGAGACGACATGTGCATCCCAGATTTTATCATACAGGGTTTTCGGGTTTTTATTCGGGGCGGTCATGGTGTTCCTTTCCCGCTGGTGTTTTGGCAAATGGTGGTTGTTTCTGACGGCTAAAGATCGGTGCAAATCATCAAGATCATCACGTGAAATCTGCACGGTAAACGGCTGTGATCGGATATGTTGAAAATACGCGTCATACGCACGAGATACACCGTCAAAGTCTTACGGGCAAGCGTTGTAATTTCTATGCAGTAAAGTCAATGTGCGGTTATGGAACAGGACGCAAACATCGTATTGATTGACACAGGCGAACAAATGATTTTGTCAGGCTGGATATCCATTTTGGCACCTCCTATAGAAACGCCCCCGATCAGGTGCGGGGGTTGACCTACAAAACCGGAGCCTCGATTGATCGCAGCATGTCAAGCAAACCGCCAGTGTGCCATATCGTTGGGTTAGGCAACAGTTCTGTGGGCTATATTCTGCGGTTTTGGATCAAAGACCCGAGCAGCGGATTAACCAATGTGCGTGGTGCGGTTTTTTTGGCTTTGTGGGACATTTTTCAAGAAAATGACATCTGTATTCCCCTCCCACAGCGTGAAATCAGTGTTTTAGCGAACAAAATGTCTGAATCCCCTTAGAATCCAATATTGCACGCCCCTGCGGCTTGACATTTGGGCCATTATATATTCACTTATCGCAATACTATTACGCATGAACGGGAGGAAGTAATGCCAGACGACGCAACAGACAATGCGAAAAGCATGTCAATCATCGTAACCAAAGGGTCTTTGGATTGGGCATACCCCCCATTCATCTTGGGCACGACAGCAGCAGCGATGGATATGAAAGTAACAATGTTCTTTACATTTTACGGTCTGCCCCTGCTTAAGAAAAAGCTGAACATGAAATTCACACCACTTGGTAATCCTGCAATGGAAATGCCGATGTTTGGTGGCCACATGGCGATGCCAAACATCATGTCCGTTCTACCGGGTGTTGGTGGTGCTGCTGGCAAAATGATGAAAAACCTGATGGCGAAAAAAGGCGTGGCCTCTATCGAAGACCTGCGCGAAGCTTCGATTGATCTAGATATCCGTATGATCGCCTGCCAAATGACACTTGATCTGTTTGAGTATTCAACCGATGATATGATCGATGGGATCGAACTGGGTGGTGCTGCAACATATATGGAAGTAGCAGCCAAATCAGACATTAACCTATTTATCTAACTTACTATCCAACAAGGGAAACTAACATGGCTGTACATGAACTAAACGCCGAGGGCCTAAACTGCCCACTGCCAATTCTTAAAGCAAAGAAAACCATCAAAGGCATGGCATCTGGCGATACATTGAACATCCGCTCAACAGATCCGGGTTCTGTTGCTGATTTTGCAGCATTCTGCACACACACAGGCAACGAATTGGTTAGCTCGTCTCAAGACGGGGATGTTTACAAATTTGAAATCAAAAAAGCTTAATTGCTTTTTTTAAAAAATTTGAAAGCCCTGCAAATTTTGCGGGGCTTTTTCTTTGTCTATTGTGTTGATTTAACGCGCTGCACAAAGCCAAGAAACCGTTCGACCCACGGATTTGACTTGCTGTTACGCAAGTGGATAAACCCCGCCATAACGTTGTGAATAACGATCCCGTCGCGTCTGCCATCAATACCCGCGCCACGCGTGACATTCCGGGCAAATTTTAGATTGCCAGAGATGTTTTCCAAGCGCGCATAGTGGAATTCATGCGCTTGATGTTCGGTTGCGTCCGCGCCCCATGGATGCGCATTCGTTGCGGTGTATTTCGCATACCCGCGCCCTTGTGGCCGCGTGCACATCATAGAATCCGCATCAATCACACCACACATTTGGCGGCGTTCGCCGTTCCATTCCATAGAATTACACAGATACATCAACCCGCCGCATTCCGCATAACACGGCAGGCCCGCATTTAGCTTGGATTTAATATCTGATCGCAAAGCATGGTTCTTTTCCAATGCCTCCATCTGCGTTTCCGGAAAGCCACCACCAATGAAAACGCCATCGGCTTTGGGCAGTGATTGATCGCGGGTTGCATCAAAATAGATCAGCTCCGCACCCATGGCTTGGAACGCTTCCAGATCATCGGAATAATAGAATCCAAAGCCCCTATCACGCGCAACCGCAATGCGTAGCCCATGAAAGGTTAGCGCGGGCCGTGTGGGCAGAGCCACATGCAGATCTGGTGCGGTCTTTGCAATTTCAATCAACAAATCCAGATCAACAGCTTCACCAACGATCTTGGAAAGAGTTTCTATTTTTGAATCTAGATGGCTGGTTTCCGTTGGCGTGGTCAGGCCCAGATGCCGCTCACCAATATCCAGCGCAGCATTTCGGCCAACAGCGCCAACCACGGGAATATCGGTATATTCCGCAACAGCGGCGCGCAGTTTAGATTCGTGTCGTGGGCCGCCAACCTTGTTCAGAATAATGCCCGCGATATTCACCTTGGGATCAAACGCCTGATAGCCCATCAACAAAGGCGCAATGCCGCGGGTCATGCCGTTGGTATCAATTACCAAGATCACAGGCGTTTGCGTGGCAATGGCAACAGCCGCGTTCGAATCGTTGCCATCCAGTGCCACACCGTCAAACAAGCCTTTGTTAGCCTCGATCATCGCAACATCGGCATTGGCCGTGCGATCCACCATAACTGCGGTGAATTCATCAGCATCCATAGTGTTATAATCAAGATTATAACACGGCCGCACACTGGCCGCTGCCAGCCACATCGGATCAATATAGTCCGGCCCTTTTTTAAAGCACTGTACCACCATTCCGCGCGCTGTCAGTGCGCCAGCCAATCCAGTGCTGATAACGGTTTTCCCAGAAGACTTGTGCGCGGCGGCAATAAGAAAACGCGCCATAGCTATGCCTTTTCAAACATGGGTGTGTTGCTAACAACATTGTCGTTCATCTGATATCCTACTGGCGCGATTCTATCTCGCGCCAGCCTATCAGAAATCAACGGCTTCGGGATCGATATCTTCGTCACACAGTGTCATTGGCAGGATGCGCAGGGCAACCACGCCAATCCCTGCGATCAGAACGGCCAACGCGATTCCACCAAGCCCAAGCGCTAACTCATAGATGGTGGGCGAGTATTCATTGACCGCACCATCAAAGAACGAGCTGCTGACCTCATACATCGGGAAAATTTCCAACGGGAAGGCCTGGCCGCCAATGATGATGACATAAAGATGGATCAAGCCACCCAGAATAATCAGGATTGAAGCCAGATAAACCCATTTGCGCGTGGTTTTTTCCGCAGGGCGCAACAGCATGACTGCCGGAATAAGGCCCCCCATCAACACTTGGCCGAACCAGAATAGTTTCGAGTAGATGTTTCCGCTAAACAGGATAAAGCGTTCAAAATCACCGTGTTCTGCCACGTATAGATTTGTCAGGTGGCGCACGGCGGAAAAGTATAGAACAGCCAATGCGAACACGCCCAACAACCGGCCAAGACGTTTGATCAAATTACCACCGATAAAGCGCCCTGTTAGGGGGAAGGTGGTGCCAAGAACCAGAATGAAAAAGGCCAAACCGAATGAAAATGACATGATGATAAACAACGGAGCCATAATCGCCGCGTCATATCCCGGGCGTGCAACCAACCAGCCAAAGATTGATCCGGTCCCCGTTGTCAGGGCCAAGCGCCAAACAAACGCCGCCGTACCGACAGATCGCACCAGTTTGGGCGAGGCATTGCGCAGCATTTGCACAAAAATATACGCGCCAACAATCACAAAGAACCCATTATACAGAATAACATTCCACGCAAAGATGGATTTGAAATTATAGGTGGTCATGGCAACGATCAACCGATCAGGATGCCCCAGATCAAGCACCAGAACGCCCAATCCGCCCGCAAGTAACGCGATCGACAAGAGGCCGGAATAGCGCGCCATGGGTTTGTTTTCAATTTTACCAAACACCGACGCAATTGACGCCACATTCAAAGCACCCGAGGCCGCAACGATCAGGAAAATTGCAAAAACGTGCGGCAAGCCCCAAACGATCTGGTTGGTCATGCCCGTTACAATGTGGCCGTGCTCTTCGATATATAAAACAGCCAGCCCCGCAGCAGCGACAAACGCGCCGGCGATGATTGCAATCAGCCAGATGGCAGGAGTTGGGGTGACTTCGCGGTATTCGGTATGTGCCATTAAATCAGACTCCATCTTTTACAGGTTCGAATAGCGAACGCCGGGGTTCAAACGCAGATCATCGCGCAAACCTGTTGAAGAATAGGCCAGCAAGGCCTTGGAAATTTCGCTTTCGGGATCGTTCAGATCACCAAACATCATCGCTTGGTGCCCGGTTTTTGCACAGGCTTCTACGCAGGCAGGTTCACCGCCTTTGTCAACACGGTGCACACACAAAGTGCAGCTTTCGACAGTGCCTTTGCCACGCGGAGCATTTGGTTTTTGATCCTCGATCTCCTCGTGGACAAAAGAACGTGCCTTGAATGGGCAGGCCATCATGCAATAGCGGCAGCCAATACAAATGTGTTTATCGACCAGAACAATACCATCAACGCGTTTGAACGACGCGCCGGTAGGACAAACATCAACGCAAGGTGGCTCTTCGCAGTGTTGGCACATCATCGGCATCGATACTTCGCGGCCAGTTTGTTTGTGCTTTAGATCAACCTTGCGAATCCATTGCGGATCGGTTTCAGGATTTTCGCCGTCCATCTTCCAGCCGTTTTCGTCGGAACAGCCTTTGACGCAGGCGTTACAATCAGAGGCGCATTTATTCACGTCGATCAGCAGGCCCCAGCGTTTGCCCGCATCAGCATTGGCATGGGCGTCACCACCAAAGGCCATCAAGGTTACACCTGTGCCAAGCGTAACTGTCGCAACCGCGCCGCCACTTTTGAAAAATTCGCGGCGATTCAGTTCGGCCGGCCTAACTGATTTTGTATTTAACGCAGGAAGCTTCATTCTCTTAGCTCCTTCAGATAAGCGGAAATTTCATCGGCAGTCGGTGCAGGATCGCGCATCAACAATGCGGTGAATTCTTCGGTTGGTTTTGAATTATGGCATTGAAAGCAATCAATTTTAACGGCTGCGAATTCATGGCAATTCTTACAAAAATGGCCTTCTTCCTTAACCGAAATCGGCAACCCTTGCGGGCCTTTAACCGCATGACACGCCACGCATTCCTTGATCGAATACTTAACGTCACGGTTACCATTATGCATCGTATCATCCCGATCATGGCGCATCAGTTTCATGTGGTTGATCCGCATGAATGCGCTACCCTCGGGATGGGGGTTGCCCACGGCTTTGGGAACATCGGGGTAAAGACCCTCTGCCTGAGCTGTTCCAAGGAACAGCCCGAACAGAACAAGAGTGATCGCGAACAACCGTTTCATTTGCTTATGCTCCAAGACCCATTTTGATATAACCCGTTGGGCATACATCGGCGCAAATGTGGCAGCCGATACATCTAGTGTAATCAGTTTGAACATAACGCCCGACCGTACGATCAGCCTTTTTAACACGGCTTACCGCATCTTGAGGGCAGTAAATCACGCAGTTATCACATTCGAAACACATGCCACAGGACATACAGCGCTCGCCTTCTTTTTGGGCTTGCTCTTCTGAATAGGCGATGATGCGTTCTTCAAAGTTTCCAAGAACATCATCGGCACTGATGTGAACTTCATCACGCACTTCGCGTTTTTCAAAGGCAAAGTGGCCTTTAAACAGCTCCGTATGCTTGATGATCTGTGAATCAGAACGATCTTCGTAGTTGTGAACCGCCCAGTCTTTTTCGTCTGTCCCACTGTCGTTTGAATGATCATAGGGGCTTGGTGCTTTACCGCGTCGCTGTAATTCTTGCAGCAAGTTAAAATGCGCCACATCAACAGGTGGGCGTTTATCAATCTCGCCATCATCCAGAAATTCAGTGATCGCATCAGCCGCGATACGGCCATGGCCGATTGCAGTTGTCAGCAAGTGAGGTTTAAGGATGTCGCCACCGGCAAAATGCTTTTCATGGCCCTTAACCGCATATGTGCCATCAACATCCATAGAGCCACGACCATTATCGAAATCTTCCAATCCGGTGAAATCGCCAAACTGGCCAATTGCGGAAATGATAATGTCAGCTTCTAACGTAAACTCGGTGCCTTCTACGGCTTCGGGGCGATTGCCCTTCATGACGCATTCGCACATTTTCATGCCTGTTGCCATGCCGTTTTCATCAACGATCAATTCAAGTGGCATAACACCGCCTTTGATGTCAACGCCTTCGCGCAGGGCGTCTTCACGCTCGTGTTCGGCAGCTGTCATTTTTTCGACGGGGAACAAAGACGTTAGCGTGGCATTCATACCATCGCGAACGATCGATCCGGCAACATCGTGACCCAGGAAATCGGTGTGATCCGATTGGCCTGTATCGGAAATATTTCCCAAGCGACGTGCAATGGAGGCAACATCGATTGACGTATCACCACCACCAACAACAATCACTTTTTTAGCGGTTCCAAGAACATAACCTTGGTTAAACGCATCAAGGAAATCAACACCGTTGATGCAATTATCAGCAGCGTCCCAACCGTCAAGCGGCAGACCACGACCATTTTGTGCGCCAAGCGCCCAAAAGATTGCATCAAATGCTTTGTCCAGTTCATCGACAGACACATCAACACCAACGCGTGTGTTCAGTTGCAATTTAACACCCATATCAATGATACGGCCAATTTCCTTGTCCAGCATATCGCGCGGTGTCCGGTATCCCGGGATACCATAACGCATCATGCCGCCAAGATCTTTGTGAGCTTCAAAAATTGTTACATCGTGGCCATCTTTGCGCATAAAGAACGCCGCGGCCAAACCAGCAGGCCCGCCACCGATAACCGCAATTTTACGACCTGTATCAGCACCAACAGCTGGGGCCTTAACACCGTTTTCATTGGCCCAATCGCCGACATATTGCTCAACCGCGTTGATACCGACATAATCGTCAACTTCGTTGCGGTTACAGCCATCTTCGCAAGGGGCAGGGCAAACGCGGCCCATGGTAGCCGGAAACGGATTAGCAGAAACCATGCGTTCAAACGCGTATTCTTGCCATGCTTGGCCTTCGACGGGCGATTTATCCATGCCGCGTGCAATCGCCAACCAACCACGAATTTCGTGGCCAGAAGGGCAAGACCCTTGGCAAGGGGGCGTCTTGTTAATGTAAGTCGGACATTTATAGGATTTGTCCTGCGTAAAGATCTTGTCTTCCAGATCCCAATCTTCGGGCATTTCACCATCTTCATAGCGACGATAATTATTTGTTTGTCCGTCCATATTTCTTACTCCCCTGCTGCGACCGTTTCCGGCGCGTCATCTTGTTCTGTTTCTTGTCCGTCTAGAATGACGGCATTAGCAACCAATTGGTGCACAGACATAATGTTGTCCATTTCGTAGCCATATTTTGGCATCACCTTGGAAAATTGTGTTTTACAGATTGCACAAATGGCGGCCATGTGCGTTACACCGTGATCAGCCGTCACTTGCTGAAGTGCGGTCATCCGTGGCTTGGCACCCTTGATGCGCAAATCCATCAAATCGTCGGTTAGCAAACCGCCACCGCCACCACAGCAGAACGTATTTTCACGAATCGTGTCGCGCTCCATATCGTGGAAATTGTTAACCACGGCTTTGATAACCTTGCGCGGCAAATCAAATTGGCCACCTTCTTTGCGGCCCATGGCCGAGCCACGCGCAACATTACAGCTGTCGTGATAGGTCATGATGAATTCATCATTACGCGATTTGTCGATTTTCAGAATACCGGCGTCAATCGCGTCACTGGTGAATTCCATGATGTGCTGCGGGATCGGATAGGATTGATCAAGGAAATCAAACGGCCCCGCCAGTGTATTCAGGAAAGAATAACCGACCCGCCATGCGTGACCACATTCGCCAAACACAATCCGCTTAACGCCCAAATCTTTAGCCGCCTGACGGATGCGCCACGATACTTCCCGCATGTTTTCGTATGACCCGATGAACATACCGAAATTCGCCGCTTCGGACGCATAAGAACTGATTGTCCAGCTGACGCCAGCGGCGTGGAATACTTTGGCATAACCCAACAAACCGTCGATATGCGGCTCGGCAAAGAAATCGGCAGACGGCGTGATCAGCAGAATATCTGCGCCTTTTACATCCAACGGTAATTTCACCGGAATACCTGTTTCGTCTTCAAGATCTTCTTCCAGATCTTCCAACGTGGCGCGCAAGGCTTTCGGGTTTAGGCCCAGATTGTTACCGGTTTTCTTAAGCTTGGCGATAATCTCGTTACAGTATTTTTGACCAACGCCAACACTATCAAGGATTTCACGGGCCGCCATGGAAATTTCAGCGGTATCAATCCCGTAAGGGCAGGCAACGGAACACCGGCGACACTGAGAACACTGATGATAATAGGTATACCATTCGTCCAGGACTTCTTTGGTTAGATCGCGCGCGCCCACCAGCCACGGGAAATATTTTCCTGCGAATGTGTAATAGCGACGATAAACCGAGCGCAGCAAATCCTGACGTGCGACCGGCATGTTTTTCGGATCGCCCGTGCCAAGGAAGAAGTGGCATTTATCGGTGCAGGCGCCACATTTCACACAGGTATCAAGGTAAACCTGAAAGGCGCGGTTTTTCTTGGCCAGTTCGCCCATTTTGGCAATTGCAACCTCTTGCCAGTTTTCCAGCAACTCACCGGGAAACCCAAGGTCTTCGTTGTGGTCTGGCGCGGCTTTAAACGAATTGGTGTCAGCCATCGCACCGCATTCCATATCGGGGATATGAAAGGGATCGCGGACAACGTATTTTTCAGTGCCGTTTTCGTCTATTTCTAGTCTTGCCATGACCTATTTCCCCTCTTCAGTAGGAATGGATTCTGGAAGGTCTTCCAATTGGCTGGCCCATGCGGACATGTGCCGGAATTCACGGGCGTTATCAACCTGCGTGCGACTGGGGGCAAAGAACAGGCCCGGCGCGTGCATCAGTTTCGATATCGGAAAGATAATCATTAGAATGGCGACAAGGCCAAGGTGAATCAAA
Organism: uncultured Marinosulfonomonas sp.; assembly: GCA_947311455.1. GTDB lineage: Bacteria > Pseudomonadota > Alphaproteobacteria > Rhodobacterales > Rhodobacteraceae > Profundibacter. Next base: position 9,741 of record CAMZKY010000116.1, read on the forward strand.
ACGCCCGGTTGCATGGGCAACTCGTTAATTTGAAAGCGCATCAAGCCAAGGAAAAACTGTTTTACCATCAGAATATCAACTGGCATCAGAAATTTCATTGATAGGCCAGTGACACCGATACCGATAAGTAACAGCAGCATCAGATAATCCGAGGGATTTGATATATAACGGATACGGTTTACCACGATGCGGCGGGCTAGCAATCCAAGCAGACCAAGAACCATGACAAAACCGGCATAGACACCGAAAGGCTGGATCAATTCGACCCACCACCAAACCGGTTGGGTAAAGTAACGCAAGTGACGCAACAGAACCAAAAGCATTCCATAATGAAACAGGATCGCAAATATCCAGATCCAGCGATTGGATTTGAACAGGCTTTCAAACATGGTCACTTCGCGACCCATGCGTTGGACAACACCGGCACGCGTTCGTGGCGCCGGTGAAACTGGTATCTTTAACGGCGCAGGTGTGCGGGCGTATTTTAGCACCTTCATCCCTGTGCCCACGATCAGGAGGATCGTAGCAATATAGAACAGCACTGCATATAGCGTTGACAACACTTTAAGTCCTCCCAGACCGTAGTCACTTAAAATAACAAAGTTATTTCAGTTCGTTAGATAGATTATACGCAACCAGTTGGTTTAGGCAGACCAGCGATTTTACAGGCTTGCTTTGCCGGGCCGTATGGGAACAGTTCGTACATGTACTTGTTGTTACCAACTTCTGGGCCCATTGATTTTTTGATAGATTTAATCAACACGCGAACAGCTGGCGCAATTTGATACTCTTCATAGTAATCACGTAGGAAGTTAACCACTGCCCAATGCTCGTCAGTCATATCAACTTCTTCAGCCTTGGCGATAACGGCACCCAATTCAGGAGTCCATTCACCAAGATTTGTGATGTAACCTTCTTCGTCCGTTGCGATTTCTTGTCCGTCTACTTCGTATGCCATGATAAGGCTCCTTAAATTTGATCGTGTGTTTCTATTAGTTCACTTCGACTTAAAGCCAAGCTTGCGTGCGATCGTGGCTGGCTGCTAGTTCAACAAAGCCAGCATAATCGACGGTTTTAACACCGTCCATTAGGCGTGACGCCGCAATCCCGCGAGCCTTCATATCAGGCTCAAGAACAGCCAGCGTGACTGCCCCGCCAAGGCCTGCAACAGCCTCCGCCAAACCCGTACCCGAAGCGCCGCCATAAACGCCGTCTTCGATCATTAACACTGTATCACCCGCTTTTGCGTGACCAAGGCAGCTAAGAAGTGCCTGTGTCGCGAAGGGAGATTTGTTTACTGTGTGTAGCGTAGCCATATCTACCTCCTAAAAGCTTAGAACAACGTCTTGGTCGCCCATGACGTCGGCCATTTCGGCGCGCGAAACAAAGATCAGTGATGGCTTTTCAGCGTAATCATCATCTTCGTCTTCGTAGGTGATTTCTTGCAAATCTTCAGCCGTCAGGCCGCGTTCCGCGAGAGATTCTTTTTCAACGTAAAGTTTGGTTACTTCGTAATCGCCAAGCGCACGGAAAGTGGGTGAGAAATTTTTCACGCCAATTTCTTTGGTATCCTGGGATTTCACCAACTGGAACACACCGTCATCCAAAAATGCCAAGCTAACATCTAGATCAAACGCCGCGCCAATCAGCACAACTTCCAAACTTTCCAAGGCGTAAATCGTGCCATACGGCGCTTTGCGATTTACATAGAGGAATTTTTTTACACCATCTGTCATGTTTTCCCCCTAATCCCCGAATGTCATCAAACGATCGGTTTCGATACCCATCTCGATCAACTGACCAAGACCGGAAATCCGGAAACCTTCGGCGATATTGCTGGCGTCTTTGCCTTGGCGATCCGCCTCGTTTTGATCCAGCAGCCCACGACGCTGTGCAGCGGCGATACAGATCACCAGATCAATTTTGTGTTCAGCCGCAAGGGTTGTCCACTGTTGTTGAATGTTCCGTTCATCCTGTGGCGGAATCGACAGGCGTGTGCCGACGTTAACACCATCATGGTAAAAGAAAACACGAGGGACTTCGTGCCCTGCCGCAAGCGCGGCAGAGACAAAATGGAAAGCCGTATCAGACGCCTGATGCGTATAAGGGCCTTCACTTATAAGAATTCCAAACTTCACTTTTTCAAGCCTCTTAGAAATGGATATGTGCAGAAGAGTTCATCGTCTTGCGCGCACCTGTCCATGTATCAAGATGGTGCTTGGTGAACGCTAGATCGGTTAATTCAAAGAACCGGCTCCAACCGATACGTTCGATCCATTCGCCCATACGTTCCCATGGCTTGGCATCATCTTTGTAAGCGTGCACAATTTTCTTAACCACAGCGTTCACTTCTGGCCAATGCGGCGCATTGTTCGGAAGGTTGGCAACAGCCAATTTGTGGAATGTCGGTTTTGTACGGGCATTCGAGTGCTTACCACCAACCCAGATCGCAATTTTTGTGCTTTCGTCGCCGTTAATTTGCATCGGCGGACAAGGTGGGTAACAGGCCCCACAGCAAACGCATTTCTTTTCGTCGATTTCAAGCGTTGGCTTGCCGTCAACCATCGCAGGGCGAATGGCAGCAACAGGGCAACGGGCCACAACAGCAGGGCGCTCACAAACATTGGCAACCAGATCGTGGTTGATTTTTGGTGGTTTGGTGTATTGCACGTTAACCGCGATATCACCTTGGCCACCACAGTTGATCTGACAACAAGATGTTGTGATACGAACGCGGTTCGGCATTTTTTCCTGGATGAATTCCTCATGGAGCATGTCCATCAGGCCTTTCACAACACCGGAAGCATCGGTACCTGGAATATCGCAGTGCAACCAACCTTGAGTGTGCGAGATCATCGTAACCGATGCGCCTGTGCCGCCGATCGGGAAGCCATGCTCGCCCAATTTTGCGATTAAAGGCTCTACTTTGGCTTGATCGGCAACCATGTATTCAATGTTTGAACGCGTGGTGAAACGAACGTGGCCATCAGCATATTCGTCACCGATGTCACATAGCAAACGGATAGTATAAACATCCATTTGGCGTTGTGTACCGGCGCGCACTGTCCAGATTTCTTCGCCTGTTTTTGAAACGTGGTGCAAAACACCGGGCTTTGGACGATCGTGATAGGCCCAATTTCCGTGGTTCTTTTCCAGAACGGGGTGCATGTATTGGTGGTGATCCGGAACGCCAACCTCATCGGCCGGGCGCGGAGTTGTAGCAACTGTGCTCATGTTATTCTCCCTAATACTCTGGCCGCGCGAACGCGACGCAGAGGTTTTTATCTTAAATGCGGATTAGGCGTCTACGGTTAGACCAGCCTCGTTAGCTTTACGCTCAAACCATTTTGCCGCTTCTTCATCAAAGTCATCCGTACGAACATAGCTAGATGTCCGTGGGTGATTGACCATGTTTGGATCAGCTTCGACACCAACAGCCTCAAGAAAATCAGGTAGGCCGATACGGTCGATTGTTTCACCGATGCGCTCATGCTCTAGAGCGTTATCAGCAAAGAACTCGATGCATGTTTCCGCAAACTCTTCCAACTCATCGTAATCTTCTTGAGTTTCCAGTTTTTGGAATGGTTTAATCATGATGCCCATCATATCGCCAACTTTAAGCGAACGCTTACCACCGATCATAACCGACACACCTTTGTCGTCACCAGGTGACAGGGCTTTGGTCATGACGTTGATACAGTGCATGCAGCGAACACACGATTTGTTGTCGATAGTCAATGTGTCATCATCATTCAACGAAACAGCACGTGTTGGGCACATGGAAACAACTGTATCAATCGTGTATTTACGACCCCAGCGTTTGATGTGTTTTTTCACTTCATCTTGGTTGATCTTGATGTCATCACGCCACGTTCCGATAACCGCAAAATCGGCACGGTGAACTGCGTTTACACAGTCATTACCACAACCCGAGAATTTAAATTTAAATTTGTAAGGCAGTGAAGGACGGTGCATTTCATCAAGGAATGCGTTGATGATCTGACGGTGGGCTTTACCCTCGTCAAAACAAGAATGCTCACAACGAGCTGCACCAACGCAGCTCATGGCAGTGCGAAGTGCAGGGCCAGCGCCCCCCAGATCGAAGCCAAGTTCGTTGATCGCATCAAATGCGGCTTGCGTGTTTTCTGATGTACACCCTTGCAACATGATGTCGCCGGATTGGCCGTGCAGCGCGATCAGGCCAGAGCCGTGCTCTTCCCAGATATCGCAAAGCTTGCGCAGAATTTCAGTTGTATAATGAAAGCCGGGAGGCGGCATAACACGCAGCGTATGGAACTCTTTTGATTCCGGAAATTTATCCGCAACTTCGGAATAACGAGGGATGATACCGCCGCCATACCCATAAACAGAAACAACGCCACCCTTCCAAAAGCCTTTACGCTCTTCGTAAGAGTGATTCAGCTGACCCATAAGATCGTTCATCATCGGCGCATATTTTTCGCCCTTGGAATCACGCAGGCGTTTAAGACCTGTTACAAAAGAGGGCCAAGGGCCGTCTTCTAGCTGGTCCAACATTGGTGTTGGGTGAATATCACCTTCGTGCACTTTTCCGTCTTTTGGATCGCCGTCTTTCATAGTATCTCTCCCTAGTCGCGCGTTTAACATCAAGGCTCACGCCTTAAAATTGATATTGGCACCCAAATTTGGATGATCCTCCCCTATAGCACACGATGGCCAAAAAGGTTAAAAATCGGATGCCTTGTCTTCTCATCATTTTATATCTGTATTTTTGAATGTAAAGAATAAAGCTGCATTTGGGCCAATATTGATCTATATATCTCGATAATACTATATGTTCTCCAAACATCATTCTGCAAAAACACCTAAGGCATGGAAAATATGGCTGACCTAAACACAATGATCTCTGACAATTTTCCTTGGGATTTATCAGAAGATAGCAAGTATCAGGATTGGAAAGGTTCCAAACTGGAACAAGTTGCTGATTTAACTGCGAAATCCTCCCCCGTTATTATTGCCGACCTCGCCCACCCATCCGACGATGAAAAGGCCGAAATGGTGCATCACTGTGCAATTTCCAATGCCGTTTTATACCGCAGTACAGCGAAAAACCAAACCCCGGATACTGTGACAAAATCGCTCATAAGTTTTGCCGAATCTTTTGGTCTAGTCATCGCAGAAAAGCACAGATCTGCCGGAAAACACGGAATCGTCTGGCTTCAGGAAAATGATTCTGTCGGCAAAAAAGGCTACATTCCGTATTCAAAACGCCCAATGAATTGGCACACGGATGGCTATTATAACGCCCCCGATCAAAGGATTCGCGCGATGGTGCTGCATTGTTTCCACTCTGCGGACAATGGCGGGGTTAACCAGTTTATTGATAACGAAATCGCCTATATTCGTCTGCGTGACGAAAATCCCGATTATATCCGCGCGCTGATGCACCCCGAGGCGATGACCATTCCGGAAAATGACGAAGGCAACGGCAAAATCCGCCCGGCCAGCATTGGCCCCGTCTTTGCGCGCGATCCCGAAACCGGCGCGCTTGAGATGCGCTATACTGCGCGCACCCGTTCCATTGAATGGCGCGACGATCCGCTAACGCGTGATGCTGTCGCATTCCTGACAAAAACGCTTTCATCCGGCGATCCTTTCATTCAAACTGTAAAAATGGAATCCGGCGACGGCATCCTTTGTAATAACTCGCTGCACAATCGAACAGGATTTGACGCAGGCCTATCTGAACCCAGCGACCGCCTGATGATGCGCGTTCGCTTTCATAACCGCGTAAAAGGAACCTAACATGGCACGACTAAGCGACCTTATCATAGGGCACCCCGAAGTAGACACATTTGCCGCGCTGGAATTGCTGGTGGCGCATGCGGGGGAATCGGGGGAGATGTTTCTGGAATTCGATGTGAAACCCGATTTCCGCGACACCCCGAAAAAATGGGAATGGAAACTGGAAACTGTATTTACCCGTGGTCTTGGTTATGAGTGAAGAAATCGTCACCGATGTGGCCGACATGATGTTGCCATTTAAAAAACACGTTACCCTAAAAGACGTGGATTACGGCAACGGCACTCATATGTTGCGATTTCGCATCCGCGAACTGCGGCGTTTCACCATCATGAATATTGATCCCGCCGGCGCCAAACAGCTGGGCGAAGAATTGGTGGCCTGGGCCAAAAAAACCGACCCGGACCTATAAACAGACGGATACCAGATTATGGATTTTCTACCGATATTCCTTGATATCAAGGGTAAAAAGGTTGTCGTTGACGGCGGCACCACCGTGGCCGCGCGCCGTGTGGAACGGGCGTTGCTGGCGGGTGCAACGGTCGAGGTGTTCAACGATAACCTTAGCGACGAATTCCGCCCGCTATTGGAAAATCCGAAACTGACACATCACCCCCGCCCCATTGAAAAAGCCGACACCGTTGGTGCGATTGTGGCTTACGGTGCCACCGAGATTTCCGAGCGCGACACCGCCTTGCACAACATGACCCGCGACACCGGCATTTTGACCAATGTTGCGGATGTTTGCGAATATTGCGATTTCATCACCCCGTCGGTGGTGGATCGTTCACCGCTGGTTGTGGCGATTTCATCGGGTGGCACGGCCCCCGTGATTGCCCGCATCCTGCGCGCCCGTATCGAATCCTTGCTTCCGCCCGCCTATGGTAAAATGGCAGGCTTCCTTGGCGGGTTCCGTGACAAGGTTCTGGACGGCATCACCAAAACCCGCGCGCGTCGCCGATTTTGGGAAGACATGATCGACGGCCCCGTGGGTGACAGATATCTGGCAGGGGACGAAAAAGGCGCAAAAGAAGCGTTAAATCAAGCACTTGCGGAAACAGGTGACGGAAACACCCTTGCCGCCCAAGGCGAAGTTTTCCTTGTGGGCGCAGGCCCGGGCGATCCTGATTTGCTAACATTTCGCGCCTTGCGCCTGATGCAGCGTGCCGATGTTGTTCTCTATGATCGTCTGGTTGGCGACGGAATTCTGGAGCTGATCCGCCGCGACGCCGAACGCATTTACGTGGGCAAACGCCCCGATCATCACGCCATGTTCCAAGAGGACATTTCCGAATTGATGGTGACCCTTGCCAAACAGGGCAAACGGGTGTTGCGCCTGAAAGGTGGCGATCCGTTTATCTTTGGCCGTGGCGGCGAGGAAATCGAAAAACTGGCACAAAACAACATCCCGTTTCAGGTGGTGCCCGGCATCACGGCGGCGGCGGGCTGTTCGACCTATTCCGGTATCCCCCTAACCCACCGTGACCACGCGCAATCCTGTATTTTCATCACCGCCCACGGACGTGACGGGGTGCTGGAACTGGATTGGGATGTGCTGCTGCGCCCCAATCAAACGGTGGCGATTTATATGGGTCTTTCCAGCCTGAAAATCCTGTCAGATAACTTTGCCGCCCACGGGGTTGATCCTGAAACCCCTGCCGCGATTATCGACAATGGCACGCGGCCAAATCAGCGGGTGGTGACAGGCACAATTTCTAACTTGTATGAAAAAGCCACAGCCGAGAATTTTACCGGCCCGTCCATCATCATCATCGGTGGCGTCGTAACGCTGCGCGATAAATTGAAATGGTTCACTGAAACCAAAGACGGTAAATTCACCATGAGCCTTGGGGCTGGCGAAACCTTGTAGCGAATTCGCAAGCGACAAAAGTTAACAAACCAAACACCTCGTATGGATTTTGCGGGGTGTTTTGCGTTAATCGCTTAAAAGCCCAAGTTAACAAGGGCATTTCGCCAAAACCGCTGTATGGCAAGCGTATGGCTTGCGTATGGCAAGCGTATGGCAAATTTTCGCGGTTTTGTCAGGTTAATGCAGCGTGCGGTGTGATTTGTTAACTTTTCACCCAATTCTAGCGGAACGCCCTAATAGCCAAGCGCACGATCAACCACATGCAACAGCGGCTCCCCCATAACGTCGCGCTGCACGTTTTCGGCAATTACCCGCGCTGCTGTAATCGGGCGGGTTTCCGAGGCGATATGTGGCGTAACCGTTACCTGCGGATGCGCCCAATAGGGATCATCGGCGGGCAATGGCTCTGTTCGAAATACGTCAAGCGTGGCATGGGAAATCTGGCCTCGATCCAACGCAGCCAGCAATGTGGCATCGTCAATCAACGGCCCGCGCCCCGGATTGATGATCACCGCGCCGCGCGGCATCTGTGCCAAACGGGTAGCATTTATCAGGTTTTCGGTGGCCTCGGTAAGCGGCAGCAATAGCACGGCGATTTCCGTGTTGGACAGTATCTGCGCCAATCCGGCTTCGCCGTGAAAACAGGCGACGCCGTCAATCTGTTTTTTAGATCTGCTCCAGCCTTGCACCTTGAAATTCAGCGCTGCAAGCGTCTGCGCGCAGGCCGTGCCCAGCGCCCCAAGCCCAAGGATTGAAACGGTGCGATCTGTGGCCAATGGCGGCGCCCCAAGGCGCCATTTCCCGTCTTGGCCAAGAATATGCTGATCCATGCCCAAATGGTGGCGTAAAACATGGCCGGTGACCCATTCAATCATCCCTTGTGTTAATCCGTGATCCACCATGCGGGTTAAGGGGATTTTTAATGTCACGTTTTCCACGATGCTTTCCACACCTGCCCACAGGCACAGAACCGCCTTGGCGTTGGTGTACGGCGTGAAATCGGAAACAGGGCCGCCCGGCGCATAGATCAGGTAATCGATTTTTTCGGGGACGTCACAGGATGCAGATAGGGTATATGCAACCCCGATTTCATCCAGTGCGGTGCGCAACGGGGTTTCATATTCTGCCCAGCTTGCGGGTTTGGCGGCGAAATAGATATTGATCATGTGGCAAACACCGCATCCATATCGGCAAAGCCTTTGATCTCGATCGGATTGCCTGAGGGATCGTTGAAGAACATCGTTGATTGTTCTCCCGCCTGCCCCGCAAACCGTAGCACGGGGGGAATGACGAAATCAATTTTGGCAGCGGTTAGCTTATCGGCCAATGGCTGCCATTCACCCATCGGCAACACCACGCCCAGATGCGGCATCAACACCATATGATCGCCTACTTTGCCCGTAGCGCGGGTTTCAAACGGAACACCCAAATGCAGCGAAATCTGATGCCCGAAGAAATTGAAATCAACCCATGTTTCGGTGCTGCGCCCCTCGGAACAGCCCAACAAATCGCCATAAAATGCGCGGGCCTCGGCAAGGTTGGTGACATTAAACGCCAGATGAAAAACAGACATGGTATTCCTTACTGTGATTGGGAAAACGCCCATGCGCGGCTTAGGAAATATGTCATTAAAGCCACGGTCGCCGTGGATATAAACAACGCGATTTCGGGGCGCACCCATTCGGACTTAACTAGAAAATACAAGATTAGTTCGTTTGCACCGAACCCCAATACCGCAACAGCCAGAAAACGCGGCAAGGCTTGGCGCACGGGTTTTCCATGGCCTTTGAACGAAAACCTGAAATGGCCTGTAAAGCTGGCTAAAAACGCCATGCAAAAGGCCCACATATTGGCAATCAAAGGAGCCATACCAATTGCAATCAAACTGACACCGACGCTCATGTGCACCAGCGTCGACAATCCGCCGATGATAATAAATTTTATGGGCTGGGTCAGTTTGACCATCGAATTATCCTTACTGACGCTCAATAAACAGGAAATAACGCCCATAAAGGCCGATCTTTTCAAATGCTTCGGGAATTAAACCGTCTGTCACAATCGCATCGCCTTGAAAAACGGCCAGCGCATCACGGCGATCATTGGTCACCAACGCATCTAACTGTTCCAAATCATCAATGGTTTTAGCCTGACCTTGGGTATAATATTCGCCCGAATAATGGCGCGGCCCGTAATAAACCAACTGCATATCCGGATCCGCATTTTTCATCGCGTTTACCAGCCCTTTGTGTTGGCGCAGGTTCAGGGCTTCGATATTCACCGCCGAGGTAACAGCCAAGGCCAGAAACACACCGACAACCACGCTGACAGACAATGCAAAACCCAGCTTTGCCCATTTTCCCACGGTTTGGTAAAACGCATCATTCCACAGCACAACCAGCAATAGTGCCGATGCTGGCAAGCCCGGCAAAACATAAGCCGTTAGAATATTTGCAGCAAACGTGAACAACAACAGCGGTGATAACGCCCACAACAGCAGGTAACTGCGCCAGCCATTACTATCGGATTTAAACGCCGCGCCAACACGCCGCGCGCGGGTGAACAACACAATGGCGGCAATCGACCACGGGAAAAATGTGATTGGCCAGTATAGCCAAATGCGCCCCTTTGGTTCGGCGTGGCCACTGCCGTATAGATCGCCTTGCCAGCCGGAAACCATAAACCGCTCGTAATGTTCACCGATAATGAAATACTGCAAAAATCCCGGGGTTTTCAGTTCTGCGGCGATATACCATGGCAGGCAAATCGCAAATCCCAACGCCAATCCACTAATCCAAGGCAAGCGCGCCAGCAACCGCCAGCGCCAGCCGATCAACAGCCACAAAAACATCGGGATACCGGCCAGCACAACGGCAACAGGCCCTTTGGCCAACATGCCAAGGCCCATACCGACAAAAACCAGCAATCCCCAGCGTTTCTGATTTTTATCATAATGAGTGGCATTCCAGAAGGCCATCAGGGTCAGGGTGGTGGCAAAGGTCATAACCATGTCGGTTTGCACAAAGGCCGCCGCACCAAAAAACATGCCAGCGCTGGACAAAACCGCCACAGATACCAAAGCAGGGGTTGCCCCGATTATGGCGCTGGCCCAACGATAAAATATCCAAAGTAGCAGTAGGGATACGGCGAAAATGAAAACCCGTGGGCCAAATTCCCCCGCGCCGAATATCTCGATCCCCGCAGCCGATAACCATGTATGCAACGGAGGCTTGCCCCAAAACCAAATCCCGTAATTGAATTGCGGAGTGATCCAATCGTTTGTTTCCACCATCTTGCGGGCAATTTCGGCATAGCGCGCTTCGGTTGTGTGCACGAATGGAATGGTAAACATCGCCAACACCCGCACGGAAAACAGCGCGATTAATGATCCGATGATGAAACGAATTTCGCTTGATCCAAGAGAAAAGTAGCCGGTTTTATTGTGTGAATCGTCTTCGCTCATTTCTGCCTCGCGCACATATATGTTTGAACAGGCTTTTACGGCCAATCACGGCAGGTTTACAAGGCTTTTGGATTTTGCACTAGGCTAGCGCGGTAAACCAGTCTTTTAAGGCGCGGCCAGTTTTTGCGCCAAACAGTTCTGCCAGTGGGTTAGCCGCCGAAATAATCCCCGTTTCAAGGGCCGATGCCGCATCGCCAATGCGGGCGGTCATGCAATCAATCGTAACGGCTGCCACGCCTTTCAGTTCCAGCGCGGGCAGGCGTGAAACACCGATATCATCTTTGCCAAACCCTGCATCGTTAAACACGGCAATGCGGGCTTTGGCTTTTAGGGCGCGATCAGGGTTGCCGCCGATCAATCCACCATGCGATCCGGTCACCACGATTTTTCCTATATCCTCCACGCCAACCAACGAAGCAGAATCCAGCAGTTGTATATCCTGCTTTAACGCCGGCATACGAAATACCTGTCGTGCTTCGACAATCGGATCAAGGTTCTGTATGGGCTGGGGTGCAGTTTTCATGATGTCCATCGCGGCGTTGGCGGTTTGCCCGATTTCAACACCAATTCCGACGGCGGTTTCATTGGCAAAGCTAATCACGCCGTTTTCATAGGCATCTTTGGCCGAACCAATGTGGCAACTGGCGCAATCAACCGCCGCTGCCGCCATGCCAACCCGATCAAGCGCAATGACGCCTCCAACACCCGCATTTTCAAATCCCATCCCTGCATCATTAAACACAGCCGCCCGAACGCCCGTCGTTGACGCAATTGCAGCCGGATACAGCCCCCCATGCGAGCCGCAGATAACGATCCGGCCCAGTACGTTTTCCCGTGCGTCGGTGATCGAATCTAACAGTAATTCCAGTTTTCCCATGCCGAAATTTTACGGTGCTTGACTCGGGGAAGCAAATGGTTTCTTTTAATCAGTACAGTGTGTTCCAATAAACGGAACTACTACAAGGGTGGAAAATGGCTGAACTTGCCGCAATCACAGGGTCAATTGCCCGTGCCGCGCGAATTATTGATGTTCTAACGCAAGCTGAATCGGGATTGGGCTTGAACCAGATCGTCGCGCGTTCCGAATTTACCAAAACCACCGCGTTTCGGGTTTTGGCGAATTTGCAGGATGTTGGCTATGTTTACCAAGATCCCGAAACCCGCCTTTATATGCTGGGCTACAAACTGCATAAAATTTCTCAAATGGCGCACCGCACCGATATTGCCGCGCTTGCCAAACGTGGTATGCAACGCCTTGCCCTGGAAACCGAAGACACGGTTTTCCTTTCGATTCCCGAAGGATCAGCGGCCATTTGTGTGGCGCGCACAACGGGGGCGTTTCCAATCAGAACCCTTACCTTGAACGAAGGGGATCACCGTCCACTGGGTGTGGGTGCGGGCGCGCTTGCTTTGTTTTGTGCGATGCCGGACGACAAGCGCACAGCCATTTGCAAAGCCAATAAAAACTGGATGACAGAATTCGGCACATCTAAAGATGATTTAACCGCAGGGTATGAAGCCTTCGTTGCAAACGGATACGCCGCAAATATCGGTCGCGTGGTGGCCGGAACCAGCGCGATTTCGGTGCCAATCCGCACCAGAAACCACAGAGTTGTCGGCGCGCTTGCCATTGGGGCGATTGACGCGCGCATGTCCCAATCCCGCATCGACGAATTATTACTACCCGCCTTGAACAAAGAGGCGGCGCAATTGACCAAACGTATGAATGAACTGGAACAAGGATAGCAAGATGCCAGCTGTCGGAGACAACACCGCCCGCGCCCGTGCGCTTTTAACCATGATGGAACGTATCCGTGCGTTCGAAGAACAAGCCGTTCTTGCCGCCGAACGTGACAAGCTGGTGCTTGGCGCGATCCACCCGTCAATCGGGCAAGAGGCTACGGCTGCCGGGGTCATGAGCAATTTTGCTATTGATGATATCATGTTATCAACCCATCGCGGCCATGGGCACACACTGGCCAAAGGTGCAGATCCGTTGGCAATGATGCGTGAATTGCTGGGGCGTCAGGGCGGCTGTTGTGGCGGCAAAGGCGGCTCGATGCATATTGCGGATTTCGGGGTTGGTATGCTGGGGGCGAATGGTGTGGTCAGTGCAAATATCGTCATAGCAACAGGTGCCGCGCATGGTTTGAAAATGCAAGGTAGCGACAGGATTGTCGTTGATGTGTTTGGTGACGGGGCCATCAATCGAGGGCCGTTCCTTGAGGGTTTGAATTGGGCCGTGGTGTTTGATTTACCCATTTTATACGTTTGTGAAGACAACCGTTATTCCGCCACCACCTGCACCGCTGATATGATGGCAGGCAAAGGGGCTGCTGTGCGGGCCGAAGCACTGGGCATGCGCGCCACCACGGTTGACGGAAACGATGCGCTGGCCGTAGCGGATGCCACCGCCGAAATCACCGCGCGTATCCGGGCCGGCGGGCCTCCGGAAATGCTGCATGCGTTAACCTATCGACGCGGTGGGCATACATCGTTTGATCCAGCCAAATACAAACCGGCGGGCGAAGCAGAAGAACAAACCGCCCTCAATGATCCAATCAACAGGTTGCGTGATACCTTGGCACTTCAGGGATTGTCGGTTGCAGAAATGGATACCATCCACAACGAGGCCCAAGCCGAAATGATTGATGTTCTAACCGAAGCTGCCAAAACGCCGTTCCCGCCTGACAACATGGCGCTGGAAGATGTCCAAGACATCGGCAGCCCTGCACAGGAGGCATACTAATGGAAAAGATGACCTATGCCCAAGCCGCCCGCGAAGCGGTGCGCGATGCAATGAATGCTGATAAATCCGTGTGGTGCGTTGGCGAAGATCTGGGCCGTGGTGGCGTGTTTGGCCAGTATATCGGCCTGCAAGATGAATTCGGCAAGGAACGCATTGTCGACACGCCGATTTCGGAAAGTGCGATCATGGGCGGGGCTTTTGGTGCCGCGATGATGGGCACGCGCCCGATTGTGGAAATGCGGTTTTCCGATTTTGCCCTCTGTGCCACGGATGAACTGGTCAACCAGATCGCCAAAGCGCGGTTCATGTTTGGCGGCCAATCCCGCGCGCCGATGGTTGTTCGCAAACCGATGGGCCTGTGGCGCTCTTCTGCCGCGCAGCATTCGCAATCGCTTGAAAGCTGGTATGTGCATATTCCGGGCCTTGTGGTGGCCTGCCCTGCCACACCGCAAGACAATTATTCAATGATGAAAGCCGCAATCGAATGTGATGATCCGGTGGTCTATCTGGAACATAAAAACATCTGGTTGCTTGAGGGCGATGTGGATCGCGATCAGGGCTACGAATTTGGCACCGCCGTGCGCCGTTGCGAGGGGCAGGATGTGACGCTGGTCAGTTGGTCGGACACTGCAAATGTGTGCGAAAAGGCCGCCGCTACACTGGCCAACCAAAACATCAGCGCCGAAGTGATTGACCTGCGCAGCCTGTGGCCGTGGGACAAGAATGCAGTGCTGGAAAGCGTGCGCAAAACCGGCCGTTTGGTCGTGGCGCATGAATCCGTGCAGGTGGGCGGATTTGGCGGCGAGGTTGTCGCCACAGTGGCCGAACATGCAGGCAATGCCCTGCGCGGGCCAGTTCGGCGCGTTGGCGCGCCGCGCTCACTGGTGGCTTATGCGCCAAATCTGGAAGATCAAATGCGGGTAACCGAGGCGATGATTGTCGCGGCGGCAAAGGAAACAATGGGATTATGAGTATGGAAGAAATAACAGGTGGCGAAGCCATTGCGCGGATGCTTTTGGCCCATGGAGCTGGCCCAATGTTTGGCATGGGCGGATTTCAGTTGCTGCCGTTTTACGATGCAGCGCGGCGTTTGGGATTGCAGCATAATCTGATCAATGATGAACGCTGTGCGGTGTTTGCCGCCGATGCCTATGCCAAGGTTTCAAACCGCGTGGGGCTGGTGGATGCCACGCTTGGCCCCGGGGCGACGAATTTGGTTACCGGACTGGTCGAGGCCTTGAATGCCGGTTCCCCGATTGTTGCCATTATCGGCGATGCGCACCGCGATCATGCAGGCAAAAACATGACACAGGAAACCGATCAGGTTTCTATTTTGCGCCCCGCCTGCAAGGAATTGTTGCGGGTGGAAAATGTGTCGCGCATTCCCGAATTGATCCGCCGC
The DNA here is from genome assembly GCA_947311455.1 of uncultured Marinosulfonomonas sp. Classification (GTDB taxonomy): domain Bacteria; phylum Pseudomonadota; class Alphaproteobacteria; order Rhodobacterales; family Rhodobacteraceae; genus Profundibacter. The sequence continues at coordinate 25,004 of CAMZKY010000116.1, forward strand.
GCCTTTATTGTTGCCACCTCGGGCCGCCCTGGCCCCGTAGTGGTGTCTGTGCCCGAAGATGTGGCGCACGGGATGTTTGAATTTGCCGAAAGCGATTTTGTCGCCGATCCGGCACACACCCAAATTCCGGCGATCCGCTGTCGCCCTGACGGGGCGAGCGTGACGCGGGCCGCCGAGATGATTTCTAAAGCCAAGCGCCCGATGATGCTGGTGGGGGGCGGTATCCATCTATCCAGCGCACAGCAGGCGGTTACCGATCTGGCCGAAGCCTGCGGTATTCCTGTGGCGCATACCCTGACGGGCAAAGGCGCGATAGCCTGTGAAAATCCGCTTAGTGCGGGGCTGTTCGGGCGCTATGACCGGATTGCAAATGATCTGATTGCCGCAAGCGATTGCCTGTTGGTGGTGGGCTGTAAACTGGGCGAAATTGCCACCAAGCGATATTCAATCCCTGCAGTTGGGGCCAATGTGATCCATCTGGATTCTGTGGCCGAGGAAATGGGCCGCACCTATCAAGCGGGCCTGCGCCTGTGGGGCGATGCGCGCGAAGGGCTGAACGATATTCTGGCCGCTATGGACAATCCTGCGGATCAAAAGGCCAGCCGCGCTGAATATCTGGCAGAAATTCCAGTGAAAATGGAAGCATGGCGCGTGGATGTGTCGGAACGTTTGTATTCCGAAGAAACGCCGATTCACATGGCGCGTTTGATTACCGAGATTAACAAGGCCCTGCCCGATGACGGCTATCTGATTGCCGATGGTGGCTTTGCCGCGCATTGGGGTGGTTTGCTGTTCAACACAAAGAAAGCCATGCGTAATTTTGTGCCGGATCGCGGCTTTGCCTCGATCGGGTATGGGTTGCCGGGGGCGATGGGTGCACAGCTTGCGGCTCCGGATGCAATTGTTGCGGGCCTGACGGGCGATGGCGGGTTCAACATGGTTCTGGGCGAGCTGGAAACCGCACGCCGGATGAATTTGGGGGTTACGGTGATCGTGGTGAACAATGCTGCATCAGGTTACGTCAAAGCGCTGCAACATTTGATGTATGGCGAGGGCAATTACCAATCATCCGACCTGTCGGAAACCAATTATGCCAACGTGGCCCAAGCCATGGGATGCGAAGGCATCAGGGTAGAAAGCCCCAATGATCTGGCCCCTGCGCTGGTCAAAGCATTCTCCAACACAAGCCAACCCAGCGTCATTGATGTTGTAGTGACACGCGATCCTGCAAAAATGCTACCTGCAGTAGATAATAGAACTGTAAAGGTGAAAAAGGGTGATAGAGTCGCCTGATAGAATAATCAAAAAAGACGGGAAAACCCGCAAACCATAAATCCAAGCCCATTTGGGCAAACAACTAACGGGAGATACACATGAAAAAGTTATTCTGTTCAACCATCCTGGGTGCAGCAATTGCATTGGGTGGCGTTTCAGGCGCATTCGCCGACAAAGCACGGCTGAAAGTTGCATCAACATTTCCGGGGGGCCTTGTGCAACTTGGCACTTTAGGCAAAACGCTTGTTACAAACCTGAACACGGTTTCAGGCGGCAGTATTCAGGCAAAATTCTTTGAGCCAGGCGCGCTTGTTCCTGCGCTTGAGTTGTTTGATGCGGTGAAATCCGGCGCTGTTGATAGCGGCTGGTCTGCCCCTGGTTTCTGGGCTGGCAAAGAACCAGCGGTTACCCTGTTTACCACTGTGCCTTTCGGCCCGTCAGCTGGCGAATATCTTGGCTGGATCTATTATGGTGGAGGTGAAGAAATGATGCAGGAAATTTATGCGCGTCATAACATTCACGTCAATATTTGCGGCATTATTTCCCCCGAGGCTTCGGGTTGGTTCCGCAAGCCGATTGAATCTTTGGATGATTTCAA
>CAMZKY010000117.1 GCA_947311455.1 uncultured Marinosulfonomonas sp.
ACCACCACACGCAGCAGATAATCGGTGTCGCCGGTCATCAGGTGGCAGTCGATGATCTCGTCTATGTTCTGAATCCGGCGCTCGAATTCACGCGCTGCATCGGTTGAATGATGCGCCAGACGGATCTGGATGAAAACTGTCACCGGCAGGCCATAGGCCTTTTGGTTGACGATCGCGGTATAACCTTCGATCACCCCGCTTTTCTCCAGCATGCGCAGCCGCCGCAGACAGGGCGAGGGCGACAGGTTCACCCGCGCGGCCAGTTCGGCATTGCTGAGTCGGCCATCCTTTTGCAATTCGCGCAGGATTTGCAGGTCTTTATCGTCCATATTTGATATTTCCTTGGCAGTTTGTGCCAATTTATAGGCAAACCAAGGCGCATAAAGCAAGGTAATGCCCCTGATTGTGGTGTATTTTCGCAGCAACCAAACTTTCAGGAGCCTCCCCCATGTCCAATACATCCAACGCATCCAACAACCCGCCCGAAGGCCTTGCCACCCGCGCCATCCATTTTGGCTATAACCCGCAGGACGAACACGGCGCGCTCACGCCGCCGCTGCACCTTACTTCGACCTATGCGTTTGAAACCGCCGAAGCCGGCGGCGAGATTTTTGCCGGCGAGCGCGAGGGCTTTGTCTATTCCCGCGTTGGCAATCCGACCACCGACCTGCTGGAGCGCCGCATTGCCAATCTTGAAGGGGCCGAAGCCGCACTGGCCACGTCATCCGGCATGGGGGCGATCACCGCGCTTTTCTGGACCTATCTTGAAAGCGGTGACGAAATCATCACCGACCTCACGCTTTATGGCTGCACCTTTGCGCTATTCAGCCACGGGTTTTCCCGCTTTGGCATCAAGGTCACCCATATTGACATGACTGACCCGGCCAATCTGGAATCAGCGATCAATGACAAAACCAAATTCGTTTATTTCGAAACCCCCGCCAACCCCAATATGCGGATCGTCGATATTGCCGCCATATCGCGCATTGCCCACGCAAGCGGCGCGCAAGTGATTGTCGACAACACCTACGCCACGCCGATCATTACGCGACCTATCGAACTTGGCGCGGATTTTGTGGTGCATTCCGCCACCAAATATCTTGGCGGGCACGGCGATTTGCTGGCGGGCATCGTGGTGGGCCGGCTAGAGCAGATGATAGAGGTGCGCACCATCGGCATCAAGGATATGACCGGCGCGGTGATTTCCCCATTCAACTCCATGCTGATCCTGCGTGGGCTGAAAACACTGGAGCTGCGTATGGAACGCCACAGCGCCAATGCCATGGAAATCGCGCAGATGCTCGCAGCCCATACGGCGGTGGACTGGGTGAATTATCCCGGGCTGGAAAGCTTTACCCAGCATGATCTGGCCACGCGGCAAATGTCGATGTTTGGCGGCATAATCGCCTTTGAGGTCAAGGGCGGGTTTGACGCCGGAAATCGGGTGATGTACGCCCTAAACATGATCACCCGCGCCGTCAGCCTTGGCGATGCTGAAACCCTGATCCAGCATCCGGCCTCCATGACCCATATCACCTATACCGAGGAAGAGCGCGCCGCGCATGGCATCAGCGAAGGGCTGGTCCGCATTTCTGCCGGTCTGGAGAACGTCGATGACATTCTGGCAGCCCTGCAACGAGCCCTGACCCAAGCCTGAGGATACTGCCATGCCCGCCGATATTGCCCGCCTGAAACAGATCGAAAACCGCCTGCTGTGGCTGTCCTGCTGGATCGTGCATAACGCCAACCACCTGCGAGCTAAAAGCGAAGGCTCGGTCAAGGTCGGCGGGCATCAGGCCTCGAGCGCGTCTTGCGCCTCGATCATGACCGCGCTCTATTTTCACGCTCTGCGCCCCGAGGACCGCGTCGCGGTCAAGCCCCATGCCTCGCCGGTATTTCATGCGATCCAGTATCTGATGGGCAACCAGACCCGTGAAAAACTGGAGGCCTTCCGCGCCTATGGTGGCGCGCAATCCTACCCCAGCCGCACCAAGGATATTGATGACGTGGATTTCTCGACTGGCTCGGTCGGGCTGGGGGTGGCGGTAACGACGTTTGCCTCGATCGTGCAGGATTATCTGGCGGCCAAACCGTGGGCTGCCAGAAAACCCGAGGGCCGAATGATTGCGCTGGTGGGCGACGCCGAGCTGGACGAGGGCAATATTTACGAGGCCCTGCAATAGGGCTGGAAGCACAATCTGCGCAACACATGGTGGGTGATAGATTACAACCGTCAAAGCCTTGATGGCGTGGTGCGCGAGGGGCTTTCCGAACGGATAGAGGCGATATTCACCGCCTTTGGCTGGGATGTGGTGCGCCTGAAATACGGCGTGTTGCAGCGCGCCGCCTTTGCAGAGCCAGGCGGCGAGGCCCTGCAAGGCTGGATCGACACCTGCCCCAACCAGATGTATTCGGCGCTGACCTATCAGGGCGGGGCCGCGTGGCGTGCGCGCCTGATGGATGACATCGGCAAAGAGGACGGCATCGCGGCGCTGCTGGAGCGGCGCTCGGACGCGGAGTTGGCCGAACTCATGAACAACCTCGGCGGCCATTGTCTGGAAACGCTCACGCAAACCTTCGGCAGCATCACCCATGACCGCCCGACCGTGTTTGTCGCCTACACCATCAAGGGCTGGCGCACGCCGCTGGCGGGCCACAAGGATAACCATGCCGGCCTGATGACCCCCACCCAAATGGCCGCATTTCAGGCCGATATGGCTGTGCCGGAAGGGCAGGAATGGGATCCGCTGGCCACCATCGAAAAGCCGCAAGCCTTGCAGGACTGGCTGCAAGATGTGCCGTTCTTTGCCAAGGGCACCCGCCGGTTCACCGCCCCCGCCATCCCTGCGGGCGAACCTGCCTTTCTACCGGATCGCGAGGAATCCACCCAGGCTGGTTTTGGCAAGATCCTCGACCAGCTTGCCCGCAGCGGTGATGCATTGGCGGAACGCATCGGCACCACCTCGCCCGATGTGACGGTCTCCACCAACCTTGGCGGCTGGGTCAACCGCAAGGGGCTGTTTGCCCGTGAGGCCCGCGCCGATACCTTTCGCGACCAGAAAATCCCCTCAGCCCAGAAATGGCAGTTTTCACGGGAAGGCCAGCATATCGAACTAGGCATTGCCGAAATGAACCTGTTTCTGCTGCTCGGCGCGGCGGGGCTGTCCCATTCCCTGTTTGGCGAACGCCTGCTGCCTATCGGCACGGTTTATGACCCGTTCGTGGTGCGCGGCGGCGATGCGCTGAATTACGCCTGCTACATGGATGCGCGTTTCATGATAGTCGGCACCCCTTCGGGCGTTACGCTCGCCCCCGAGGGCGGCGCGCACCAGTCTGTCGGCACACCGCTAATCGGCATGGCACAAGACGGGCTGGCGGCGTTCGAGCCGGCCTATCTGGACGAGTTGGGCATCATCATGAACTGGGCCTTTGACTATATGCAGCGTGATGGCGAGGGCGACCCGGACGAGCGCACATGGCTGCGCGACGAAACCGGCGGCGCGGTTTATCTGCGCCTGTCCACCCTGCCGCTGGAACAGCCGCACAGCCGCGATACCGCCGAATTTCGCCAGAACGTCATCGACGGCGCCTACTGGATGCGCGAACCCGGCCCGAATTGCGAGATCGTGATCGCCTATCAGGGCGTTATCGCTCCCGAAGCGATCAGGGCCGCAGGCCGGATCGGCAATGGTCGGCGCGATATCGGCGTGCTGGCGGTGACCTCGGCCGACCGTCTGAACGCCGGCTGGCACGCCGCCACCCGCATGCGCCGACGCGGCCATAAAAGCGCCACCAGCCATATCGAACGGATTCTGGCCCGCCTGCCACGCCACTGCCTGCTGATCACCGTCATCGACGGCCACCCCGCCACCCTGTCATGGCTAGGCGGCGTGCAGGGCCACCGGACCATCTCGCTCGGGGTTGAGCATTTCGGACAAACCGGAACCGTGCAGGACCTTTACCGCCATTACGGTATCAACGCCGAGGCCATCATTTCCGCCGTCAGCGAACTGTCCGCAGGGCAGCCGATTTCCGGCATCCTGTAGAGAACATCCTGTTCAAACGCACAACCGCAGTATCTTGAGCCTTTTCGCGCTAAAACGCCCCCTTCGAGTTTCTCATGTCGAGCGAGAGGATTTGACATCGCGGCAACCGGTCGGGCACGAAATTCACGAAAAACCCTTGTTTTATTGGGGTTTCGTAGAGCGAACCAAATCGCCTTGAGGTTCGGTCGAATAGAGAGAAACGGGGGTTAGAGAGCGCATCGGGGCGTTTCGCCATTCTCGCAGGTTCGGTCACCAAGCCTAAACCCCTTTGAAACATAAAGAAAATTACCCCCACGTCGGGGCACATTCGCGTTTCAATGAAGGCAAGTGGCGGAGGAGGAGGGATTCGAACCCTCGGTAGACTTTCACCTACGTCGGTTTTCAAGACCGGTGCATTCAACCACTCTGCCACCCCTCCGCGTGCAGGCACTCCTAACGATAAGTTTCTGATTCGAAAAGCCTAATTCACACCAAAGCATGGGGAAATTCGCCGATCTTGGCTTGTGCCCTTTTCATAAGTGTAATCTCAGGGTAGACTGTGCTAAAGTCATATCGTGAAATCGGATGGCAAAATGAGTGGTAAAACCGGAAAACCGGATAAAAGTGTCGCAAAAACAAGGCACTAGTGAAAAGGGCAAATCATGACTTTGGCAAAAATATGGCGGATTGTCATTGTGGCAGGTATCGCGCTGACCGTTGCAAATTGCGAAGATGGCGCAAAATTCAACCCGTTCAAAGCGCGGGATGGCCAAGAAAATACCCCTTCTCAAAGTGGATCAACCCGATTGGTGGCCCGCGATGTAGAAGCACCCGACGTTTTTCAGGTAACAAGCGGTGGCCTTTGGGATGGTCGCCCGTCGCTTGGTGGCGTATGGATCGCGCACCCAGATGTAAAAGACCCCGAGCGTGTGATCATCCGCAATCAAGCCAACGGTAAATTTGTGATCGGGGCCTTATTCCGGCGCGAACGCGAAAACCCTGGCCCTGTTTTACAAGTGTCCAGCGATGCGGCTGACGCGCTTGGGATGTTGGCGGGGCAGCCATCAGACCTGAACGTCACTGCATTGCGTCGCCAAGAGGTATCAGAGCAACCCGCCACCAACACTATTCAAACCCTTGATGCACCGGAAACTGTACAAGAAACGGCGCTTGATCCGATTGAATCCGCAGCGGTGGCGATTGAAACGGCCACCCCATCTGCAAAACCCACACCAAAACCGACAAAACCCGCACCGATCACATCTAACCTGAACAAACCCTTTATCCAGCTTGGTATATTTAGCGTTAAATCGAATGCCACAGCCACCAGCAAAAAGATGAAGGCGGCGGGTTTGCTAACACAAGTTATCAAATCCAGCAGCAGCGGTAAAACGTTTTGGCGCGTGTTGGTTGGGCCAGCAACCACAAAATCCGAACGCAACTCATTGCTTAAAAAAGTGAAATCGTTAGGCTTTGGTGACGCTTACTTTGTCACAAACTAATTCACCATATAAACCGATTGGGGAACCTGAAATGAAACAGCCGCTTTCAATACTGATTGGACTATTTGCTTTCATTTTAACGGCGTTCCCCGCACTTGCGCAATTTGATACACGCGCTACTGCCGCCTATGTTATTGATCATACCACCGGCACAGTTTTGATGGCAAAGCAGTCTGACGTTCCTTTGCCTCCTGCCTCGATGTCAAAACTGATGACAGTTTACATGACATTCGAAGCCCTGCGTGATGGGCGGCTTACCATGGACACGCGCTTGCCTGTCTCTCAGCATTCAATGGATTACACAGGTTCAACCATGTTCCTGAACACCTCGGATCGGGTTAGTGTTAGTGATTTATTGCACGGAGTTATAATTTTGTCCGGAAATGACGCGTCATCCGTATTGGCTGAAGCCCTTTCCCCCGATGGCTCAGAAGCAGGATTTGCCAAAATTATGACGCAGCGCGCCACCAAGCTGGGTATGACCAACTCCACCTTCGCCAATTCCAACGGCTGGCCCGACCCGGGCCAAAGGATGAGCGTGCATGATCTGGCCATTCTGGCCAATCGTATAATCACCGATTTCCCCGAGTATTATCCGATCTTTGCTCAAACCGAATTCTTGTTTGATGGCCGCGCTCCGCAAAACAAATCCAACCGCAATCCATTGCTAAAGCTTGGCATTGGTGCCGATGGCCTCAAAACTGGCCACACAAAAGAGGCCGGATACGGGCTTGTTGGGTCAGCTATACAGGGTAAAAGGCGGGTTGTCTTTGTGATCACCGGATTAAGCAGCGCAGGTGAACGCGCAACCGAGGCCGAGCGTATTGTAAACTGGGCATTTCGTCAATTTGCGTTGAAAACTTTGGTGCCTGCCGGAGAAACCGTTACACACGCCGACATTTGGATGGGGCGTGCCAAGCAGGTTGGGTTGACAGTAAACCAAGACCTAACTTTGCTGTTACCTACCTTAATTCAAAGTGATATAACCGCAAATGTCGTTTATGACGGGCCAATCAATGCCCCTGTTACAAAAGGCAAAGAACTTGCTAAACTGGTTATCAAACGGGGCAACCTACCGGATATGATTGTGCCGCTTTACGCAGATTCAGATGTAGAGGCTGGCGGTTTTTTAACCCGTTTCCGCACTTCGGCAAAAATCCTAATTGGCAAAGCCTTAAATGGCATACAGGGCTTACTGTGACTTCCCCACAAAAAGGCGCATTCATCACTTTTGAAGGTATTGACGGGTCGGGGAAATCCACGCAAGCCCGTCTTTTGGCAAAATCTTTGCAAGATAATTCGCAAGATGTGATTTTAACCCGCGAGCCGGGCGGCTCAATCGGGGCCGAAGAAATTCGGGGGCTGCTGGTAGAAGGTGATCCGGATCGCTGGTCGGCACATACCGAAATTTTATTGTTTAATGCTGCACGTCGTGATCATTGGGAAAAAACTATTTTTCCCAATGTAAACGCCGGAAAAACTGTCATTTCAGATCGTTTTGCTGATTCAACCCGTGTGTATCAAGGAGTGGCACGTGCCGAATTGCGCCCGCTTGTCGATCAACTGCACGATCTGATTATCGGGGTTGAACCAGACCTGACCTTTATCATTGATATGGATTCCCATACTGCCCTGACTCGTGGTTTGGCGCGCCAATCCGGCGAAGATCGGTTTGAGGATTTGGGGCTGGGTTTCCAAATTGAATTGCGTCAAGGTTTTCTGGATTTGGCCAAGGATTTCCCAGATCGCTGTCATGTTATTGACGGAGCGCGTGATGCTGAAACCATTGCCAAAGACATTACCGCCATCACACTGGATTTTCTGCGATGAGCGACACAGATATTCCCCAATCGGATTCGATCGCGGGTGCGCCCCACCCACGCGAAACGGCGCACCTGATTGGCCAATCCGAACCCGAGGGCAATTTTCTTGAGGCTTACAACTCTGACCGACTACATCACGCGTGGCTGATCACAGGTAATCGTGGAGTTGGCAAGGCAACCCTTGCTTGGCGGTTGGCGCGATTTTTACTGGCCGAACCTGTCGACGGTGGCACTCTGTTCGGGGGCGCGTTACCAAAACCGGACACTTTGGAAATATCGGCGGATCATCCGATAAACGCCCGCATGCTTGCGTTATCGGAGCCACGTTTGTTTCTGTTGCGCCGCGCATGGGATGAAAAAACCAAAAAATTGAAATCTGTGATCACCGTAGACGAGGCCCGTAAATTGCGGGGCTTTTTTGCGCTTTCAGCGGCAGATGGCGGGCGGCGTGTGGTGATTGTGGATACGGCTGATGAAATGAACCCGAATGCGGCAAATGCCCTGTTAAAGCTACTGGAAGAGCCACCAGAACGCACCACCTTATTCCTGATCAGCCACCAACCCAGCCGCCTGTTGCCCACCATCCGGTCGCGCTGCCGCGAATTGCGCTGTCATAATTTAGCACCCGATGAAATGGCCCGCGCTTTGGCCCAAACCGGAATAAATCTGCCCGCTGATACCACAGCCCTGTCCGCACTTGCCGACGGATCTGTGGGCGAAGCTGTGCGCCTAATCAACCTGGGCGGCCTGGAAATTTACGCCGAACTAACCGGACTGTTTGGCACCATGCCAAATCTTGACCGCCCACGCGCTCAACGGCTGGCGCAGTCGGCGGTAGGAGCGGCCAATGCCAATCGGCTGGGTTTAATCCTGACCCTGACCAACCAGTTTTTGGCTCGAACCGCACGCGCAGGCATCATCGGCCCACCTACACCAGAAGCCGCCAATAATGAATCCGCTATTTTAACCCGTCTTGCCCCCAACGCCTTTGCCGCGCACCAATGGGCCGAATTGCAGCAATCCATTGGCGCACGGATGCGACACGGCGTGGCGGTAAACCTTGACCCTGCCGCATTGATCCTTGATATGGTTCTCAAGATAAATGCCTTGGCAGGGAAAACTGCCGCCAGATAAAGATTGCCCCATGACAGACATTCCACAAATCGTTGACAGCCATTGCCACCTAGATTTTCCCGATTTCGGCGATGAACTGCCCGACGTGGTTGACCGTGCTGTCGCCGCGGGCGTGACACGCATGGTAACGATCTGCACCAAATTGCGCCAACTGGATCAGGTGCGCAATATATCTGAGCGCTTTGCGCCGGTGTTCTTTGCCGCTGGCACCCACCCGATGAGCGCCGCAGATGAACCGATGGTCAGCCTTGATGAATTATTGGCCCTGAATGCGCATCCCAAATTTGTCGGCATTGGCGAAACCGGTCTGGATTATCACTACACCGCCGAAAGCAAATCGGTGCAAAAACAAAGCCTTGCAATACATATCGAGGCCGCGCGCATCACTGGATTGCCACTGATTATCCATTCCCGCGCCGCCGATGACGACATGGCTGACATTTTAGCATCCGAAATGCAAAACGGCGCGTTTTCCTGTGTGATGCACTGCTTTTCCTCCTCTGCCGAACTGGGCAAAACCGCGCTTGATTTGGGGTTTTACCTTTCGATGTCAGGCATTTCCGCCTTTCCCAAATCGCAAGATTTGCGTGATATTTTCAAAACTGCCCCTATTGATCGAATTCTGGTAGAAACCGACGCGCCCTATTTGGCACCGCCTCCCCATCGCGGCAAACGCAATGAACCGGCCTATACCGCGTTAACCGCGCGTATCGGGGCTGAAACCTTTGGTATGGATTACGCCGATTTTGCCCGTCAAACCTCGGAAAATTTCGATCGTCTGTTCACCAAAGCCGCCAATTATTCAGAGGCAGACTAATGGCAGAATTACGCATCACCATCCTTGGCTGCGGCTCCTCTGGCGGGGTGCCGCGTATCGGGAATGTGTGGGGTAATTGTAATCCGGATAATCCGAAAAACCGCCGGCAACGCTGCTCGATTTTGATCGAAAAGAATGGGCCAAACGGCACCACCCGCGTATTGATCGACACCTCACCCGATATGCGCAATCAGCTGATGAATGCGGATGTATCCGCGTTGGATGCTGTGGTTTATACTCATGCTCACGCCGATCATGTGCATGGGCTGGATGATCTACGGATGTTGGTATTTTTGGCCAAAAAACGCATGCAAGTCTGGGCCGATGCGCCCACCCGCGCCGATTTAATAGAACGGTTTGGCTATGCCTTTGTGCAGCCCGACGGATCAAACTATCCTCCGATTTGTGAAATGAACACGATTGAGGGGAATATCACCATTTCCGGCGATGGGGGTGACATTGTTCTAACCCCCCTACCCGTTCAGCACGGAAATATAACAGCCCTTGGATTTCGCGTCGGTAACATGGCCTATCTGCCCGATGTATCCGATATTCCGCCAACCACATGGGAACTATTAAGCGGCCTTGATCTGTGGATTCTAGACGCCTTGCGCCGCACGCCTCATCCCAGCCATATCAATCTGGATCGCGCGCTAGAATGGATCTCGCGCGTTGGTGCCAAATCGGCAGTGCTGACCAATATGCACATTGATCTGGATTATGCCGCCGTTGCCGACGAAACCCCCGACCACATCCAACCCGCCTATGACGGATTAACCCTGACGCTAGATATCTGATGCAGGCGCTGCTGGATGTCATCCTGCCCGTATTTATCGTAGTGGGGTTTGGTTATGTTAGTGTTTGGCGTAAATGGCTGAATGACCAAGCCATTGATGCTCTGATGTTTTTCGCCCAGAATATCGCCGTGCCGATCCTGTTGTTTCGGGCGATTTCCACTCTTGATCTGGGCCAAAGCTTTAACATCCCGATGCTGTTCAGCTTTTATGCCGGCGCTCTGACAGGATTTAGTGTTGGCCTGTTGGGCGCGCGATATCTGTTCCATCGTTCATGGGAAGAAAGCGTTGCTATAGGGTTTATCGGGCTGTTTTCAAACTCGGTTCTACTGGGTCTGGCAATTACCGAACGCGCCTATGGGCCAGCCGCGCTTACAGCCAATTTCACCATCATCGCCCTGCATTCGCCATTTTGTTACGGAGTTGGAATTACCGCGATGGAAATCGTGCGTAACAAAGGCAATGGTGTGGTTAAAACCGCGCATTCAGTGTTGCGGGCGATGTTTCGAAACGTGCTTATCATGGCCATCGCGCTTGGGTTTATCGTCAACCTAACCCACCTGCCCTTGCCCAATGTTCTAACCGATGGTCTGGATATGATCCGCCGCGCCGCCCTGCCCACAGCACTATTCGGTATGGGCGGCATTCTGTTTCGCTATCGCCCTGCGGGGGATATGCGGCTGATCCTGTTTATGGTGTCGGTGTCGCTGATCCTGCATCCGGTGATTACCTACACCCTTGGCACCGGTTTTAACCTCGGCCAAAGCACGCTGCGTTCAGCCACGATCACCGCCGCCATGGCCTCGGGGGTGAATGTGTATATCTTTGCCAATATGTATGGGGTCGGACGGCGGGTGGCGGCCTCGTCCGTGTTGATCGGCACCGCGTTGTCCATCGTTACTGTCTGGGTTTGGCTTAGCATTTTGGGCTAAATGTCGCTTTGCGCGTTTCATCGGTGCGACACGCGGCAATCCCTGCTAAACATCCCCAAAACCGCATACAGGAGAACCGATATGAGCTGGATAAAAACCATTCCCTACGATCAGGCCGAAGGCAAACTGAAACGTCTATATGAACGCATCAAAGGCCCCGACAATAATGTTGACAACATCATGCAAGCCCATTCCCTGCGCCCCCACACAATGGAAGCGCATATGGCGATCTATAAAAATGTGCTGCATCATTCATCCAACGTCACGCCAAAATGGTTTCTGGAACTTGTCGGTGTTTGGGTGAGTGCCCTGAATGAATGTGAATACTGCGTTGAACATCATTTCGCCGGTATGAAACGGCTGCTGGATGATGATGAACGCGCGGGCCAGATCAAAACCTGTATCGAAGATGGCGATCTGGACGATGCCCCAATCAGCGAGGCCCAGCAAATGGCACTTGGCTATGCCGGATTGCTGGCCCTGACACCAAACCGCATCACCGAAGACATCATTAACGCTATGCGCTCGGTTGGGTTTGATGATGGCGAGATTCTTGAGCTTAATCAGGTTACATCATATTTCTGTTATGCCAACCGTACCGTGCTGGGATTGGGGATCAATACAGATGGCGATGACATCGGCCTATCTCCGAATAATTCCGATGATCCGGACGATTGGAACCACAGTTAAAAATGCTGCAATCGTCGGCCAACACCGACGATTGCAATTCTTATGGCTTGATCAATCCGTAAACACCTGATCCAAAGCCGTTTCAAGCCGCGCAACGGATGCATCTACATCGTATAGTTTATCCAACCCAAACAGCCCCAAACGGAAGCTTTTATAGGCGTCGCCTTCTTCCACCATCAACGGCACACCAGCCGCAATCTGCATCCCCAAAGCGGCGAATTTCTTGCCCATTTGCACGTCGGGATCATCGGTATAAGACACCACAACCCCGGGCGCACCAAAGCCATCGGCAGCAACCGATTTAATCCCGCGATCGGCCAGCATTGTGCGCACCCGAGTGCCTTGTTCCCACTGCGCATCCCGGAGTTTTTCAAATCCGTATTCTTTGGTTTCAAGCATGGTGTCGCGGAAGGATTTCAGTGCATCGGTGGGCATAGTGGCGTGATAGGCATGGCCCCCACTAGTATAGGCTTCCATGATGGTCAGCCATTTACCCAGATCAACAGCAAAACTGCTGGATTGGGTTTCCTTAACCCGCGCATAAGCGGCCTCATTTAGCATTACCAACCCCGCGGATGGCTGCGCTGACCAGCCCTTTTGCGGGGCAGAAATCAGGATATCAACACCCGTCGCTTTCATATCGACCCAGACACAGCCCGAAGCGATACAATCCAGCACAAACAGCCCGCCATAGTCATGCACCGCATCGGCCACGGCTTTGATGTAATCATCAGGCAAAATGATACCGGATGCGGTTTCCACATGGGGGGCAAACACAACATCAGGTTTTTCTTCAGCAATTTTAGCAACCACATCTGCAATCGGTGCAGGGGCAAAGGGCGCATCAATGGCATTGCCTGAACGGCGCGCCATCATCACGGTTTCGCCTGAAACAATCTGCCCCGCCTCGAAAATTTGGCTCCAGCGAAAGGAAAAGAAGCCGTTACGAATGACCAAGGCAGATTTACTTGTCGCAATCTGGCGCGCCACGGCTTCCATCGCATAGGTGCCGCCACCCGGAACAACAACCACGTGATCGGCGTTGTAAACCTCCTGCAGGGTAGCAGAAATATCGCGCATCACGCCTTGGAATTGCGCCGACATATGGTTCAGGGAACGATCGGTAAACACCACCGAAAATTCAAGCATTCCATCGGGATCAACATCAGGTAAAAGTGCGGTCATTCTGGGCGCTCCTTGACAAATCTATTTTGCACCAATGTGACGGTTTCAACGGCGTTGCACAAGGGGCATTCATCGCGCCCTTCCGGGCACTCTTCATTTACACGGCGGTGAAAGTGATGCGCGCCCGCAAGGGCGCAAAGAACGCCCCTATCCTAGCGGGCCAAGCAATCTTTCCTCGCTAAGCAACACATTGGCCTCAACATCGCCAATCCCGGGCAATGTCATAATGCGGCGCCGCAAAACCCGTTCAAAATCCGCCAGATCACGCGCCACCACCCGCAGGCGGTAATCATACAACCCCAAAACGTGCTGCACCGATTGCACCTCGGCAATCGCGGTTGCTGCGCGTTCAAAATCCTCAAGCGAAACGCGCCCCTTGGTGGCCAGCTTCACTCCCAAAAACACCGTCACATCAAAGCCAAGTGCCGCATTATCCAACACCGCCTTTTGCCCTTTGATTATCCCCGCATCCTGCATCCGTTTAATTCGTCGCCACGTCGCAGGCTGGCTTAATCCAAACCGTTTCCCCAAGGCACCCGCACTTTGGGTTGCGTCTTCGGACAGGGCGCGCAAAACCTGCCGATCAATGCTATCCAGATCAATCATATCGGTAACGCCCCGCCCGATTTAATCGTCGATATATGCATCAACGCCTCAATATCGGCAATATGAGGCAAGGTTAAAATCCGGTCGCGGTAAATTTCCTGATAGTGCGCCATGTCACGGGCCAGAACATTCAGACGCACATCCACACGGCCCAGAAATGTCTGTATTTCGATCGCCTCGGGCACCTTGCGCGCCGCCCCCAGAAATTCATCAAAGGCGTTGCGCTGGGTTTTATCCAGCGTAAAGCGCAGCGACACCTCGACAGAATAGCCAAGTGCCTGCCAATCAATGATCGCCACCTGCCCCTTTAATACCCCATCCGCGCGCAATTTTTCCAGCCGCCGCCAACAAACCGCCGGCGTCACCCCGCAGCGTTCAGCCAATTCCGCCACAGGTAACGTCGGATCAGCCTGAAACTGCCGGATAATCCGCCGAGTCGCATCATTGAGAATAGATTTCATTATATCAGTGCCGTTTTACGAATAGCTTTTACGAATATCCTCAACTAAGTGAGGACTATGCTAATCATATTCGCATGAAATCGGGTAAACAGACAAGCAATATTCACGACCCAACCCAAAAGGAAGAAAACTATGCGCGTATATTATGACCGCGATTGCGATGTTAACCTGATCAAAGAAATGAACGTGGCCATTTTGGGCTATGGATCCCAAGGCCACGCACACGCGCTAAATCTGCGCGATTCCGGTGCGAAAAACGTTGTTGTTGCACTGCGCGAGGGCTCTGCCTCTGCAGCCAAAGCCGAAGCCGAAGGCCTGAAAGTTATGGGCATTGCCGAAGCCGCCGCATGGTGCGACCTGATCATGTTCACAATGCCCGATGAATTGCAGGCCGAAACATACGAAACATACGTGCGCGACAACCTGAAAGATGGCGCCGCCATGGCATTTGCCCACGGTCTAAACATCCACTTCGGCTTGATCGAAGCCAACCCCAATCATGACATCATCATGATGGCCCCCAAAGGCCCCGGCCACACAGTGCGTGGCGAATATGTTAAAGGTGGCGGCGTGCCTTGCCTTGTTGCGGTTGATCAAAATCCGTCAGGCAAAGCCCTTGAAATTGGCCTGTCTTATTGTTCTGCAATTGGTGGTGGTCGCTCCGGCATTATCGAAACAAACTTCCGCGAAGAGTGTGAAACGGATCTGTTCGGTGAACAAACCGTTCTATGTGGCGGCCTGATCGAATTGATCCGTTGTGGTTTTGAAACACTGGTTGAAGCCGGATATGCCCCTGAAATGGCCTATTTCGAATGTCTGCACGAAGTGAAACTAATCGTTGACCTGATCTATGAAGGCGGCATTTCCAACATGCACTATTCAATCAGCAACACGGCTGAATATGGCGAATATGTTTCCGGCCCACGAATCGTGCCCTATAACGAAACCAAAGCCCGCATGAAAGAAGTTCTGACAGACATTCAAAACGGTAAATTCGTGCGTGATTTCATGACTGAAAATAAAGTTGGCCAGCCACATCTAAAAGCACTGCGTCGCGCTGGTGATGAGCACCCAATCGAAGAAGTTGGTAAAAAACTGCGTGATATGATGCCATGGATTGCCGCTGGCAAACTGGTTGATCAAGACAAAAACTAGGGTCACAGCCCAAAACGCAATTAACAAACGGGCCGACCATGCGCCGGCCCGTTTTTGTGGTGATACGATTTCGCCATAGTCATTGCCCCCGTTTCCGATTAGGCCAACACCATGACCCAACCTACCTTGAAAAATTGGCTATATCTAATCCTGCTTGGTATCATCTGGGGATCATCGTTTATGATGGTCACAATTGCCCTAACGGGGTTTGGCCCGCTGACGATTGCCGCCGTGCGCATCAGCCTTGGCGCGATTATTCTATTGATCCTTATCAAAGCATTGCGTTTAAAATTTCCACCATTTTCCGGCTTTAAACTATGGGGGGCCGCCGCGGGATTCGGATTTTTCTCGATGGCGTTGCCGTTTGTTTTGCTGTCTTGGGGGCAAACCTATGTGGCGTCGGGTTTTGCCGGTGTTACCATGGCTGCGGTTCCACTGTTGGTGTTGCCGCTTGCGCATTTTTTCATTCAAGGCGAGCGCTTTACCGCACCCAAAGGGCTGGGATTTATCATCGGGTTTTCAGGTATTATTTACCTGATCGGGCTGGACGCCTTCAAAAGCAGCGGTCTAGATTTGGAGCCATGGGCGCGACTGGCCTGTTTCACCGCCGCTGCCTGCTACGCCTTTGGATCAATCATCACCCGCCTTGCCCCACGCGTTGACCCGATTGTTTTTGCCAGCATGGCAACGATACTGGCCTCGGTGATGATCGTGCCTGTCGCGCTTTACACCGAAGGTTTCCCCGAAATTAAACCGGATAAAGCCTTGATTGCGTTGCTATATCTTGGCGCCATCCCCACCGCATTGGCAAATTTGCTATTGGTCAATGTAATCCGCAGCGCAGGGCCGTCGTTTATGTCACTGGTAAATTATCAAGTGCCTGTTTGGTCGGTGATTTTCGGCACCTTGTTCCTAAGCGAGGCCCTACCGGGCCGCATCTACATCGCACTTTTGTTAATCTTGATCGGGTTGTGGATCAGCCAAAAATGGAAACCAAAAAGCCGCGCTTAACCCTTTTAAATACTGTTTTCCACCGCCCCGACAATGTCGGAAATCACCCGATCCAACAGCCCTTGATCCTCGCATTCGCCCATGACGCGGATTAGCGGTTCGGTGCCGGATTTGCGGATCAAAAGCCGGCCATTTGCGCGCAAGCGATCTTCGCCATCCCGAATGGCCTGTTGCACCATTTCATTAGCCAGCGGATCATCCGTCACCCCATAGCGCACATTTTTCAGCATTTGCGGCACGGTTTCAAAACAATTCACCAGATCGCTGGCCCTTTGGCCAGATTCAGCCATTGCTGCCATAAATTGTAGCCCAGCCATCAGCCCGTCACCCGTAGTGGCGTAATCTGTCATCACGATATGGCCGGATTGCTCACCGCCCAGATTATAACCGCCCTTACGCATCGCCTCGACCACATAGCGATCCCCGACATTGGTGCGGATCAGGTTTACGCCATGGCCTTGCAGATACCGTTCAAGCCCCAGATTGGACATAACTGTCGCTACCAGCGCGCCGCCCTTTAGCGTGCCTTGATCGGCCCAGCGTTTAGCCATCAATCCCATCAGCTGATCGCCATCGGCAACTTTTCCTTTTTCATCAATCAAAATGATCCGGTCTGCGTCTCCATCAAGGCAAATGCCTAAATCTGCCCCCTGTTCAATCACCATTTTGGCCGCCATTTCAGGGTGAGTTGACCCGCAATTATCATTGATATTTGCGCCGTTCGGGGAGACGCCTATCGCGATCACCTCGGCCCCTAATTCCCACAGGATTTCGGGCGCCGCGCGGTAGGCGGCCCCATTGGCACAATCAATCACCACCTTGATCCCGTCCAGCCCGCGATGATTGGACAGCGTGGTTTTCACATATTCCGCATAGCGCCCCACCGCATCGTCAATGCGTTTGGCACGGCCAATATTTTGTGGCTGGGTTGGTTGGATTTCGCCTTCCAACAATGTTTCAATTTCGGCTTCCGCCTGATCCGACAGTTTAAACCCGTCCGGCCCGAAAAACTTGATTCCGTTGTCAAAATGCGGGTTGTGGCTGGCGGAAATCATGATGCCCACATCGGCCCGCATCGAACGGGTTAGAAACCCAACAGCAGGCGTGGGAATAGGTCCCAGCAGCAGCACATTCATCCCCGTGCTGGTCAGGCCCGCAGTCAGTGCATTTTCCAGCATATAACCCGAAAGGCGCGTATCTTTGCCAATCACCACACGGTGCGCCTTAGAGCTGTCGTGGCGAAAATAACGCCCCGCTGCCGCGCCAAGTTTCAACGCCACTTCGGTTGTCATTGGATAGGTGTTGGCTTTGCCGCGTACCCCGTCCGTGCCAAAAATCTTGCGCCCCATATTCACCCCTTAGCCCTGTATTGCGGTCGAAATCTTAAACGCCTCTGCGTGCGCCTCGATATCATGCACTCTAAACAACTGGACACCTTGCGACAACGCGACAATTGCCGCCGAAACCGAACCAAATGAGCGATCTTGTGCCGATTCCTGCCCGGTTATGTGTCCAATGAAAGATTTTCGTGAAACACCCAGTAATATCGGGCAGCCAAGACCGTGAAACAGGCTTATCCCCGCGATCAATTCCAGACAGTGCTCAACGGTTTTGCCAAACCCGATCCCGGGATCCACCATGATCCGGTCACGCGAAATACCGGATTGTTCGGCGACGCGAATTTGGCTGTCCAGAAAATCGTAAACCTCAAGCAGGATATCGGAGTATTCGGGGTTATCCTGCATGGTTTCAGGCGGGCCTTGGGTGTGCATCAAGCACACCCCCGCCCCACTTTCGGCCACCACAGCGGCAAGGTGCGGATCATAGGTAAAGCCAGACACATCATTGACAATGTTTGCACCTGCCTTGATCGCCGCATCTGCCACATCAGCCTTGCGCGTATCAATCGAGATCGGCACTTTAGAATGTTCCCGAACGGCTCGAATTGCTGGAACAACGCGCGCGATCTCTTCTTTTATGGCAACTGTTTGCGCGCCTGGACGCGTAGATTCACCACCGATATCAATCAGCTCTGCCCCCTGCGCAATCATCTCCAAAGCGTGTTTTTGCGCAGCTGCTATCGTTTCAAACTGCCCCCCATCCGAAAAACTGTCAGGCGTTACATTCAAAATGCCCATGACAATCGGTTGATCAAAATTCAACGCAGCAATCGGCGCGCGCAATTTGGAAATGGCCTCAACAACATCGGCGGGCATCTGATCAATTGAAATGAATTCCCCGCACCGGGATTTGGTTAAAACCTCGGCTTGATGAAACCACGTGTTCCCCCCCGCAATCGGTCGCGCGTTGCTGGGGCGGGATTTTCCGGTTGAAACGATGGGGCGATAATATGTCTTGCTCATGGGAACTCTTGTGGGGATTGGTACCAATAGTAATCTGCGTCTTGTGAGGCGGCTTGATCCGCGCCGACAATCGAAAAGGCGTGCGCATTCAATTCGCCTGCCAACCATTTTGCCAAATCCAATCCACCTAAGCTGCGGGGGGGGGGAACCGCGTCAAACGCCATTTTATAAGGTGCCCAGACGATTTGTTTGCCTTGCCCAAGCGCCCAGAGCAATTCCGTGCGGGAACCAACAACCAAACACCCCTTTTGCAACGCCCCAACCCGCCACGCGGTTTGATCAATCGCCAAAACATCGATATGCGACCGGGCCTTTTCGGATTGCGCCGCAGAGCCGCCCACATCCATATCATCCACACAGATCACCGTCGGCATATCTAATTTAGAGATAGCATCCATCCACGCGCTTAAATAATCGCTCGAAATTATTTCGCGGGATAAGAACACGATCTGCGAGGCGGTTGCCGCGGTAGGTCTATCACTCGAACCCCTCTGTTCGCGCATAATTTCCACACCCAAATCACCTTCGCCGCGATCCAGTTTTTCCACCCGTAAATAAACCCGCTTGGCAAAAGGGTGTGTTAAGATACGGGCGGCAATACGATCTGCCAACGTTTCGAGTAAATTCAAACGTTCGACCGCCAGCTCAATTTTAATTGCGTCGGTTAAATTGTCATAAGACAGGATTTTGTCAACATCATCATTCAGCGCCGGATCAATCGGCGGCACATCCACCACAATGTTGAATTTTAGCCGCTGTGTGACATCCCGCTCAACTTGAAAGGCACCAATTTCGACAGAAACAATATAATCCCGCAAAGATATGCGGTCGGCCGCGCCGGATTCACGTGCGGCGCGCGCCTCAAGAGTGCCAAGCGCAGTATAGCTGGAATCATTCATCGGGTATCCTTGGGCGCAGAAATATTCGGTATTTAACCAATATCACCCACGGCGCGGATTGCGATAGAAATAATGTGATCCAATCGTCGCGGTGCGCTTGAAAACCCGAGCCCATCGCGGACGAACCGACGTCGCATGATAGTAGGTTGCCCCAAGCACCAGATTGCGCGGCGCACCATCCATAAGAATTCGGGCAATTTTTCCAACACGAACATAGGCGCGGTTTTCGTGCACAGCCTCGGATTTTCCATCGCATGTGTAGGAAAACTGGCATTGGTGCAACTTACCGGTGCCTTGATTTACAACACCACAAATTGAATTCGGAAATCTGCGCGATTTCACCCGGTTCAGAATAACTTCGGCTACCGCAAATTGCCCTTTTACGCTTTCACCACGCGCTTCAAAATACAACGCCTCGGTTAAACACTTCCATTCCTTGCCCCCTGCCCCACGGCGTTGTTTGTCCAACCACGCCCGAGAATAGGTAATATGGCGAATAGTGGGGCGTTTGTTACCACGTGGTTTTGGCCGCAAACTGGTTAAGGGCGCATAGACTGGCTCGATTGGCTCAACGCTGGAAAGGCTTGCCAAATCTAAATCCGGCAAAGGATCACCGGCGATAGACGGCAAAACTAAAACTGGTGCAATCCGCATGATAGAGGCCTCAAAGATTGCATCTGCGCGCGCGCTCGGCGTTTGATTCCCTTGCATGAGCACAGCAGAAAGGGTGGTTTCAATCTTTTGAATCCCAGCCGCCTCATTTGGTATTGCTTGCCCCGCATCATCAAGAGCATCTGATGGAATCTGACCGCGCAAAAGATCAATAAATGCCAATTGTGAAATTTCAGACGGGCTATTCTTGCCAAGGCTTACGGATGGCACCACAGCAGCTTGCTGTGTTGAAACATCGCTTGCCGGTTTCGCCAGAGGCACCACAGATACAATTTCGCCGAAAGGGTCTTCAAGAAGGCTATGTTCAGGCTGTTCGATGATTTCAACCAAACGATGGCGAATTGGTGCACCTTGGATATCCGGCTGGATGATCGCAATTTCCTGATCGGGATCAATTGATTTTCCATAGAACAACGGCAAAAATGCAAGCGACAAAACCATTGCCGTTACAATGCTGGTTATGGCGATAACCTGCAGCTTTGAAAGCCGCGCAATCGTTATTATTGCAAATTCTCGTATATACGACAATTGCATCCCCCAAGACTATTACAGGGTTCCATCATACTGCGCGCTTGGTTCAGAGTCTAGCAAACCGCAAGACTGCCATCATTGATTCAAATCTACTTGTGCTAAAAATACTGTGAGCAAATCTAGTATGTTTCAGTCAATTCAAATGCTAAAGATAGGGAATATAACAAAATATACTATACAATTGTTTCCGCTTTTAGCGCCAGTTGGGCTGCGGCCAATCGCGCAACAGGCACGCGGAACGGCGAACACGACACATAATCAAAGCCGGCAGCGCGGCAAAACGCAATCGATTCGGGGTTGCCGCCATGTTCTCCGCATAGGGCAATGGTAATGTCAGGTCGGGTTGCACGGCCACGTTTTGCACCGATTTCCAGTAATTCACCAACACCCTCAACATCCAGCATATGGAACGGATCTTCAGGATATACCCCCTGCTGCACGTATTGCGACATGAACCGCCCGGCGTCATCGCGCGACAAACCATAAGTCATCTGCGTTAAATCATTGGTGCCAAAACTAAGGAACGCGGCATTCTGGGCGATGTCACCGGCACGCAGCGCGGCGCGCGGCGTTTCCACCATCACGCCCAAACGGTAGGTAAATTTTGCACCGGTTTCGGTGCGCACAGCCGCCGCCACCGCATCGACGCGGGTTTTGACGATTTCCACTTCGTTTGACGCGCTCACCAGCGGGATCATGATTTCTGGCACCACGGGATCGCCATTTTTACTGGCCAAAATTGCCGCTTCAAAAATTGCCCGCGCTTGCATGTCGTAAATTTCCGGCACCGTCAGCCCCAATCGCACGCCGCGCATCCCCAGCATCGGGTTAAACTCGCGCAGGCTTTCAACCCGCCGGATCACATCTGACAGGGGCAAATCCAGTGCATCGGCCAATTCGCGCATCCCGTCGCGGTGCACCGGCAAAAATTCATGTAATGGCGGATCAAGCAGGCGAATACACACAGGTTTACCTTGCATGGTTTCAAACAAATGCACAAAATCTTCGCGCTGCATCGGCAATAATTGTTCCAGCGCCGCCGCGCGATCCACAGGCGCATCGGCAAAGATCATTTCGCGCATCACCGTCAGGCGGTCTTGCTCAAAGAACATATGCTCTGTGCGGCACAGACCAATGCCTTGCGCATGAAAGCGGCGCGCGGTACGGGCATCATCGGGCGTATCGGCGTTGGCACGAATGCCAATGTCACACACATCATCGGCCCATTCCATCAGATCATTAAATGCTCCGTCCAGCGCGGGTGCCAAAACATCCGCTCGCCCAGCCAGCGCTTGGCCCGTAGTGCCGTCAATCGTGATAATATCACCCTCATGGAAAACCCGCCCGTCTTCGGCGGTTAATGTTTTAGCCCGTTCATCCAGCTCCAACGCCAGCGCGCCCACAACGCAAGGCAAACCAATGCCGCGCGCAATCACCGCCGCGTGGCTGGTTACCCCGCCTTTGGCCGTCAACACTCCAACAGCGGCATGCATGCCGCGAATGTCTTCGGGGGTTGTTTCGCGACGCACCAAAATACAATCGTCGCCCTGCGCCGCCGCCGCTTGGGCCTCATTTGCGCCAAACACAATCTTGCCCGACGCCGCACCGGGGCTGGCGGCGATGGCCTGCACAAAACTGTCGCGCGCCGAGTCTGGATCGACCTGCGGGTGCAACATTTCACTTAACGCGCGCGGCTCGATGCGCAACAGCGCGTCGCGGCGGCTAATGATCCCGTCATGGGCCAAGGCCACAGCAATACTGACAGCAGCGCGGGAGCGGCGCTGAATGCGCACCGCATCCAGAATGCCGATTTCCCCGCCCGAAATAGTAAACTCGATCTGCATTTCCTCGCGCAGGCGCGTGCGTATGGTATCGCCAAATTGAACCAATGTTGCAAAACTGTCGGGCAATGTTTCCTCAAGCGAGTTTCCACGCGCATCACGCACCAGATAAAGCGCGCCCTGCCCCTTAACCAACGCATCACGCCCTTGGCTTTGGCCCAAATAGCGGCCTTTGATATTGGCCTCACCGGTGATCCCGTCGACAAACTGAATAACGCCCGATCCGTATTCGCCCTGCCCCACACCCAGTATCATTTCCTGCACCACAAGGCCCAACCCCGCATCCGCAGGCGCGCCTTTGGCCTGGCGCAACAGGCGCGCTGTTGTTCCACCCCAAGCCCGCGCCATAGATTGCAAAACCTCGGTTAATTGTTGCGTTGTGTCTTGGGGGAATTCTTCGTCCATTTCTGATTCATAGGCGCGCAGGGATTGGCGCAGGGCCTTGGCGCTATCGGCTTCATCGGGATCAAACAAATCCGGATCAAGCCGCGCCACATGCACGGCAAAGGATTGGATAAACCGTAGATACAGTACATCAGCGGCAGCCGAACCAATGGATTTTGACAATCGCTTGTGCGCCGCATCATTCATACCGATATTCAGCATGGCACGTGGGCCACCCCAATCAGAATCCTGAGAGCTGGGCCGCACGCATAGCAAAGGATCAGGGCCAAATCCCGCAATCATCGCCGCGGCATCCACTGGCTCCCCTGCCGCAATGGCGCGCACGGTGTCAAAAGACAAGGCGATGGTTTTGGGCACTGGCATATGCAGCCGGATCAGCCGTTGCAGGCATTTCGCCCTCCCGCCGTGATCATCGGCATTGATCGGGGCCGAGGGGGTGATTTCGGTGAAACCGGTGGTCTGATCGTTATTCTGCATTGCAGCACACTCCATGCGTCACTGCAGCATAGCGATTATCTGCGCCGAAGCAAAAGATTCTATCGATCAATTGCGATTTTTTCCAACCCATTCATCGCGCCCGTGCGGGCACTCTTCATTACGGGCAGGTCAGTGATGCGCACCCGCACGGGCGCAAAGAACGGCCCCTAGCCTTCAAGTCGGGATAAATCCGCCACGCTTGAACAGGTTTTGCGGATTTGTGACAACAGGTTCAACCGGTTCCGGCGCACCAGATCTTTGTCGGAATTCACCTGCACCGCCTCGAAAAAACTGTCAATCGGCCCACGCAAGCTGGCCATTCCGGTCATTGCGGTGGAAAAATCCTCTGCCGTCACAGCCGGTGCAATCGCCGCATCCGCCCGCTCCAGCGCAGCAAACAGCGCGCGTTCCTCGTCGGTTTCGGCAAATTTCACATCCGCCCCATACGAATATTCAACCCCGTCTTTTTTCTCTTCCGCCGCCAGAATATTGCTGGCGCGTTTATAGCCCTGCAACAGGTTTTCACCATCATCGGTTTTCATAAACGCCTGCAACGCCTCAGCGCGTTTCACCAGCAGCGTTAGATCATCGTTATTGGGCATAGCAAGGCAGGCGTCGATCACATCATGAGTGATACCCGTGTCGCGCAGATAGACTTTTAGGCGGTCGTGGAAGAAGGACAAAAGATTGGCAGTGTCCGCCTTATGTTCCGCTTTAGAAAACACATCTAACAAATTGACTCTGGCGTTGTTTCCCAGAACCAACCGAATTACCCCGAGCGCCGCGCGGCGCAGGGCGAACGGGTCTTTTGACCCTGTTGGTTTTTCATCAATCGCCCAGAACCCCGTCAGCGTATCAATTTTATCGGCCAGCGCCACGGCCACGGAAACAGGCTCGGTCGGCACATCGTCGCTTGGGCCAAGCGGCGAATAATGCTGCTCGCACGCGTTGGCAACCGCGTCTGGCAAACCAGAAGCCTTGGCATAATAGCGCCCCATAAGCCCTTGTAATTCAGGAAATTCGTAAACCATCTCAGACGACAAATCCGCCTTACAAATTTCGGCGGCTTGCACAGTTTGATCCACATCGGCCCCAACCATCGGCGCGATTTCGCGGGCCAGATTGGCGATACGGGTGATCCGTTCGGCCTGTGTGCCCAATTTGTTGTGAAATGTCACATTTGACAGCTTTGACACCATTTCCACCAAAGGCGTGCGTAGATCGTTTTCCCAAAAGAACTTTGCGTCCGACAGGCGGGCAAACAGAACTTTCTGGTTTCCGGCCAATATAGTAGCGCCGTTATCTGATGTTTCGCGATTGG
>CAMZKY010000118.1 GCA_947311455.1 uncultured Marinosulfonomonas sp.
CACAAGTCCCTACGCGGCCCCCGTGGCGGCATGATCCTGACCAATGACGCCGATATTGCCAAAAAGGTAAATTCGGCTGTATTCCCCGGCCTACAGGGTGGCCCATTGATGCACGTCATCGCCGCCAAGGCCGTTGCCTTTAGCGAGGCCCTGCGCCCCGAATTCAAGGATTACGCCGCACAAGTGGTGGCCAACGCCCGCGCTATGGCCGATCAGCTGATGAAAGGCGGCATTAATGTGGTATCCGGTGGCACCGACAATCACCTGATGCTGGCCGATCTGCGCCCCAAAGGCGTTGCCGGCAAAGCCACCGAAGCCGCCCTTGGCCGTGCCCATATCACCTGCAACAAAAACGGCATACCGTTTGACCCCGAAAAACCGTTTGTTACCTCGGGTATTCGCCTAGGCACACCGGCTGGCACAACACGCGGTTTTAAAGAGGCCGAATTCCGTCAAATCGCGGATTGGATCGTTGAGGTTGTCGATGGGTTGGCCGCCAATGGAGAAGAAGGAAATGTTGAAGTCGAAGCTGCGGTGAAAGCCAAAGTCGAAGCGTTATGCGCCGGCTTTCCAATGTATCCCAATCTTTAAGCCCTCACTTTCATCACGATAAAAACCAAAAAGCCCTGCCGAATAAACGGCAGGGTAAGTGAGTGCGCTGCAAGTTAGGTGCAGGCACAGGCGGTATTCTTGTTTTATTTTAGTTAGTTAGGCCGTTCAGCCATTTCTGCGCGGATTTGCTGGCGCAACAGATCAATCGGCACCTGTTTGCCTTCGCGCTTAAAGCTCCAGTATGTCCAGCCGTTGCAGCTTGGCGCGCCTTCTAAGGCCGCACCAACCTGATGGATCGAGCCTTTGACGTCATTCCCGATCAACGTGCCGTCAGCCCGAACCTTGGCGGTGTAGCGCCCGTTCAGGCTTTGCAGTTCTTCACCCGGGCGCAGCATACCGCGTTCAACCAGCTGGCCAAACGGCACCCGTGGTTCGGCGCGTTTGCTAGCGGAAACCTGCAGGCTTTCGCTGTCGTATTTACGGATCTTGGCAAGGCGCTTTTTGGCAACCTTGCGATAGGCCTCTTCGCGTTCAATGCCGATGAAATCACGGCCCAGTTTTTTTGCAACCGCACCCGTGGTGCCCGTGCCAAAGAACGGATCAAGGATCACGTCACCCGCATTTGTGCTGCCAACGATCAAGCGATGCAACAGGCTTTCCGGTTTTTGGGTGGGATGGGCTTTTTCGCCCTCTTCATTTTTCAGACGCTCGTGGCCTGTGCAGATTGGCAATACCCAATCGCTACGCATTTGGATACCTTCGTTCAGCGCCTTTAGCGCCTCGTAATTAAAGGTGTATTTCGCACCTTCTTCTTTGCTAGCCCAGATCATGGTTTCATGGGCGTTGGTAAAGCGTTTGCCGCGAAAGTTTGGCATCGGGTTGGATTTGCGCCAAATAACGTCGTTCAAAATCCAATAACCGGCATCTTGCATGGCAGCGCCAACCCGAAAAATATTGTGATAAGAGCCGATCACCCAAATCCCGCCATGGGGTTTAAGCAATCGGCGCGCTGCCTTTAGCCAGTCTCGGGTGAAACGGTCATAGGCCGCGAAACTTGAAAATTGGTCCCAGTGATCATCAACGGCATCAACTTTGGAATTGTCTGGTCGATGCAGATCACCGCGCAGTTGTAGATTATAAGGCGGGTCCGCAAAAATCAGATCAACAGAGCCCGCAGGCAGGCTGTTCATCACGTCAATGCAATCACCATCAAGAATTTGGTTCAGAGGCAGTTTTACAGCCTCTTTTGTCTTGGTTTTTATCATCTATACTGCCTCTTTATATGCCATTTTGGCGTGCGTATTTTTACGCTTGTTTGTTGAAGCTAAGATGAATCATTGGCGATTCGCCGTCAATTTCTTTTTAAATCAATCACTTATATTTTTATCTTGATACAAGATGTTGTGGACGGGTTTGAACGTACGTCTATGGTGTGGGGTCACACCGATTTCCTTTAAGGCAGTCAAATGTTGAAATGTTGGATAACCACAATTTTTCTCCCATCCATAGCCCGGGTATTGTTGCGCTAAATCCACCATCAAGCGATCACGACACACTTTCGCCACAATTGAAGCCGCAGAAATCGAAACTGATTTGCTATCGCCTTTGATAATTGCCTGCGCGGAAATCGGAAAATCACGCGGGATCATGTTCCCGTCAATCAGCACATGATCGGGCTTTTGCGTCAATCCCGCCACAGCGCGGGTCATGGCCAGATGCGAGGCGCGCAGGATGTTGATCTGGTCAATCTCTTCCACGCTGGCCTCGCCCACGCTGACAATCGCCGAGGCCATGATCAGATCATATAGCCCCTCGCGCCGTTTGGCGGTTAGCTTTTTGGAATCGTTCAAGCCTTCGGGGATATTTGCAGGATCAAGGATCACTGCCGCCGCCGTAACCGGCCCACAAAGCGGCCCGCGCCCAACCTCATCAACCCCCGCAACATAGAGCGCGCCGTTTGTGTGGGCCATATCTTCTAACGTATAATCTGGTGCTGTTTTTTTCATAAGGCGGTCAAAGCGTAATTCCACCCGCGCCACAAGTAAAAAGGCGAGCAAGTCTTTTACAACCTGCCCGCCCTGCAAAGACACGGGGACGCAACAAAACCGCGCCTTTGTTCGTGTTACGCGCTGTTAGCGGCGCGCAATTCTAAATCCGTGGTTAGACATACAGCCGGGCAAATAAACGTTGCGGCGGCCCTGTGCTGTCCAAAGCGTGCGTTTACATTGACGCGGCAGATTTACCCGCGGTGCGTTGTTTTTCAAGCAATGGGCACCATAGGCCTGCGTCCAGCCCGACTGTGTTTCAAAATCTTTCAAACAGCGGCTTGGCAGGCGATAGCGTGGTGTATGCGGCAC
>CAMZKY010000119.1 GCA_947311455.1 uncultured Marinosulfonomonas sp.
CGCAATTCCCGCATGCAATATTCCCGCGAACTATACGCGCCCCGAATCAATTCAATTTCAGGTATTCCCGGCATGGGCATACCTGCAACATTCGATCAGTTTTTTACCCGCGGATTTGCCGATTCTGTTGGTGTCGGCAATTCAGGCGTGGAGCGGCAGGCCGATCTTTATGCGCGCGGCGTTGGTATTGATACCGCGCAAAGCGGGTTGTTAGCGGCGCAGGCCGCACTGGAAACCCTTGATGCCAAAGTGCGTGATTCGCGCGCGGTAGCGCCTTTCGATGGTATCGTCTTGGCGAAAATGGTTGAAGTGGGCGACACGGTTCAGCCGGGCATGCCGCTGATAACTTACGCTTATATCGAATATTTGCGCGTTGATGCTGAAGTGCCTGTGCGTTTGGCGGCTAGCCTTTCAGAAGGTATGATCGTTCCGGCTCGTCTTGATGTGAGCAATGGTTATGTTGACGCCAAGGTTGCACAGATTTTTCCGGTTGCCGATGCGGCGCGCCACACTGTTCGGGTCAAGTTTGACCTGCCGTATGGCACTGCTGGTGGCCCGGGCATGTATGTCGAAGTCACTGTGCCTGACGGATCAATTCAAGCCAGATCACAACCGGCCATTCCACCAGAGGCCCTAATTTGGCGCGGAAGCCTACCTTCAGTTTTTGTTCTTGACGAAAATGGAAACCCTAATTTGCGTCTTGTGCGGGTCGGGTACCCTTTGCCAGATGGGCGTATCGCTGTTGTGTCTGGTCTCACCGGAGGCGAAACAGTCATCCTAAATCCACCAGCAAGTTTAGTATCGGGAAAATAAGTAACCGAATATTAAAAAGGCATGACGGGAGGATAACATGGCTGATCAAGACATAAATTCAGAAACACCCAAGGGCAAAAAACTGGGTTTGGCTGGTGGTTTGGCCAAGATGTTTGTCAATTCGCCACTGTCGCCCCTGATGCTGTTTGCCTGTCTGGCGCTGGGCGTTATGGGGATCATTGTGACACCCCGCCAAGAGGATCCGCAAATTTCGGTTCCGATGGTTGATATTTTCTTTTCCTATCACGGTTCGTCTTCAAATCAGGTGGCATCGCTGGCGACTGACCCTCTTGAGCGGTTGATGTCTGAAATTCAGGGCGTGGATCACGTTTATTCCATGTCTACGCGCGATGGCGCAATGGTAACGGTGCAGTTTGACGTTGGCGAAGAAATGGGCCCGTCACTGGTTAAACTGAACGATAAAATCCAGTCAAACCTGGATAAAATTCCGCCCGGTGTGTCCATGCCATTGATCCGCCCCAAGGGTGTTGATGATGTGCCGGTTGTGACCCTGACTATGTGGTCACATGAGGTAAGCGAAACTGTTTTGCGCACCCTTGGTCTGGACGTGATGCAGCGTTTGAAAGAGGTTGACGGAACGTCGCGCAGCTTTATTGTTGGTGGCCGTTCTGATGCGATCCGTGTTGAAATTTTTCCAGAGCGTTTGGCAGGATTTGGTATCGGCCTTGATCAATTGGCGCAAACCATTCGGTCGGCAAATTCAGAACGCTCGGTTGGCAATGTCGAGATCGGCCAAACCACGTTTTCTGTTCAAACCGGTGCATTTCTACGCAATGCGAAAGATATTGAAAGCCTGATGATCGGCTCGCGCGATGGCCAAGTGATCTATGTGCGTGATGTGGCCTTGGTGACAGAAAGCACGGATGATGCAAATAGTATTGTCAGCTATTATACTGGCCCCGCATATGGCGCGCATGCCGGCCATGAGGAACACGCAACAGATGATCGCGCACCTTTTGGTGCAAACGCTGTTACTATCGCTGTTGCCAAGAAAAGCGGCACCAATGGTGTATCTGTTGCCTCCGATATTCTGGACTATGTTGAACGCCTGAAAGGCAGTTTGATCCCAGATAACATTCACGTTGAAGTCACCCGTGATTATGGTGAAACCGCGAATGAAAAAGTAAATGAGCTGATCTTTAAACTGTTTGTTGTGACGGGTGTTGTGACCCTGATGATCTGGCTGGCGCTTGGTATGCGTGCCGCAACTGTTGTGTTGATCGTTATTCCGGTTGTTATCCTGTTGACTGTATTTGCGGCTTGGGTTTTAGGGTTCACGATTGACCGTGTCAGCCTATTTGCACTGATTTTCTCGATTGGAATTTTGGTTGACGATGCGATTGTGGTGGTGGAAAACATCTATCGCCGGTGGCTGATCAAAGGCGATTGCGATTCTGAATGTAGTGTCGATGCTGTGCGTGAGGTGGGTAACCCGACAATTTTGGCCACCTTTACCGTGATTGCCGCGCTGCTGCCTATGGGGTTTGTTTCGGGCATGATGGGCCCTTATATGGGGCCAATTCCGGCGCTTGGCTCGGTTGCGATGCTGCTGTCGTTGTTTGCGGCGTTTATATTTACGCCTTGGTTGGCGCAGAGAATCAAACCTTCGATGAAACGATTGGCAAAGATGCAAGAATCCGAGCATCGCCAATCCGAGTGGATGAAGGGTTTTTACACGAAATATCTTGGCCCGCTTTTGGAAAGCCGCACACGCGCCCGTATCTTCCGCCTTGGAATGTGGTTGGTCTTTTTCCTTAGTCTTTCATTATTTTATACACAAACCGTTGTTGTTAAAATGCTGCCGAAAGACAACAAAACCGAATTTAACGTGGTGGTTAACATGCCCGAGGGCACGTCAATGCCGACCACGGCCAATGTTGTAAATCGCTTATCCGCCGAGTTGCGGACCATACCAGAAGTGACCGCACTGCAAACCTATACCGGCACAGCGTCACCCTTTAATTTTAACGGCCTTGTGCGCCACACGTATCTACGGGATCGCGGTTGGCAAGCTGATATTCAGGTGCAACTAACCGAAAAAGGCGAACGCGATCGTTCATCACAAGCTTTGTCTGCTGTTGCGCGTGAAATTTTGAAACCACTTGCCGATCAGCTGGGCGCGCGTATCGAAATTGTTGAAATGCCGCCAGGGCCGCCTGTGTTGCAGTCAATGGTTGCCGAAATTTATGGCCCAGACGACGAGACGCGCC
Source organism: uncultured Marinosulfonomonas sp. (assembly GCA_947311455.1). GTDB lineage: Bacteria > Pseudomonadota > Alphaproteobacteria > Rhodobacterales > Rhodobacteraceae > Profundibacter. The sequence goes on from CAMZKY010000119.1 coordinate 3,045, forward strand.
GCCAATTGGCCCGTGACGTTGAAAAACTGTTTATCGAGGCCGAGTCTATCGTTGATGTGGACAGCTTTTTACAGATGCCATACGAAAGTTGGCGTTTTGTGATTGACCGCGACAAGGCCTCTCGGATGGGGGTGTCTGTTGATGCGATTAACCGTCAACTTGAAATGGCACTTGGCGGGTTCCGTTTGGGGGATGTTAAGAATGAACATTCACTTGAACCACGGTTTATCTATCTGCAAATGCCCATCGCATTGCGTAGTGATTTTGGCCGCCTTGGCCAGTTACCGGTCCCATCTGCCAGCGGCGCGATGATTTCTTTAACCACACTTGGGTATTTCGAAAAATACCAAGTGGCCGCGCCTGTTTACCACAAAGATTTGCGTTCGGTTGAATATGTCACTGGGGAAGTTGCCGGCCGTCTTGCCGCGCCGATCTACGGCATTCTAGAAGTCGAAGATTTACTAAGCGACTATACAGCGCCGGATGGATCCGAAGTTGATACAAACTATATTGGCCCCCCCGCCACAAGCCTGAGTTCGGCTTTGGAATGGACGGGCGAATGGACGGTAACCTACGTTACCTTCCGCGATATGGGCATTGCCTTTGGTGTGGCGCTGATCATGATTTATATCCTTGTTGTGGGAGAGTTTGGAAATTTCCGCCTGCCTGCAATCATCATGGCGCCAATCCCGCTGACGCTGATCGGCATTGTGCCGGGTCACTGGCTGTTTGGCGCATCATTTACCGCAACGTCAATGATTGGGTTCATCGCGCTGGCGGGGATTATTGTGCGCAATTCGATCCTGCTGGTGGACTTCTCGAAAGAATCTGTGGCGAGCGGAATGGATGTTAAAGATGCGGTGATCTATGCGTGTTATACACGGACGCGCCCGATTATCATCACAGCTTTGGCGCTGATGGCGGGATCATCTGTTATCTTGTCTGATCCAATCTTTGAAGGCATGGCGATTTCATTGATGATGGGCGGCTTGGTTTCAACTGTGTTGACGCTGATCGTTATTCCGCTGGGCTGTGTGTCTTATAGTGAGGCATTGACTGATGGCGACAGCACACCGAATGGTGGCGGCACTGTGCCAACTCCAACCGATCCTAAAGATGACATTCCCGGCAGCTTGATTACGGATCGCAAAGCAGGTGGTGTTGCGCGGCTTGCTTTGTCTTTTGGCAAAGGGTTGATCGCGATTGTGTCGGTTATTCTTGATGCAGTGTGGACGATTTTGTCAGGCCTTACCAAAATGGTGATGGGTATCTTTACCAAAGCCGGAACAAATAAACCTGTTGCCAAAACTGTGGCCGCTGGAAATTCTTCTCCAGCTCCAGCTCCAGCTCCAGCTCCTGCCAAAACATCGGAACCGGTAAAAGCCGCCGCCAAACCGGTAAGTAAAAAGCAGGCAACACCCGCAAAAATTGCAACAAAACCGGCGTCTAGGAAGAAACCAACACCAGCAAAAGCCGCAACCAAACCAGCGGTTAAAAAGAAGCCAACGCCTGCGAAGAAAAAACCGGCAAAACCCGTTGCCAAAAAACCTGCGGTAGCAAAACCAGCTGCTACTGCGGCGGAAAAACCGGCTGCCAAACGCATTAAACCAAAAGCAAGCGGCCGCCGTGGCATTCGTATTAAAAAGCCAACCAGTGGAACAAAGGAATAATCTGATGATGAATATTTCGCTTAAAAAGCTTATTCTTTTGGGAGCTGCAATCAGTGTTGTTGCACTGCCAACGATGGCGCAGCAGACCAATCCTGTGCCTGGCCCTTATCAAGTGATGGTTGTTCCCGTCTCGCCGCGCGCGATGACACCGCAGAACCTTGATCCGCGCAATGTGTTCCCAACCTATGCGCCTGCGCTGCCATATTGGATGCAAGCACCGCAACCGCAAGCGGATCAACAACAAGTGCGTTCGCAACAGGTAGGGCAAACCCCCGCTCCACAGCAACCGCAGGTTCGGTTTTTACCGCCGCCGAATTTTAGCTACCAGCAAGGCTACGGTTATGTGCCCAACTACGGAAATAATCAAAATTATCGCCCCAACTATGGGAATAGCTACGGTAATAATACGTGGGGAATGCCTATGTTTAGTTCAAGTGCGCCTTGGGGAAACTACGGTAGCTGGACAAATTTTGTCCCCTTCTCAAATTAAGCCTGAACGATAAAGAATAGAATTGAAATGGAATACAATCAGATGAAAACAGGGAAGAACATAGTCAAAATCGCTACCTTGGGTGTGATTTGTCTGGCACCTGTAATGTCGCATGCGCAACCGAAGAATCCGTGGATTACTTCGCCAGCGGCCGCGCCTGCGCCGGATCCTGTTGCGCCAGCTATCCCCAAAAGTATGCCAAAATACTTTGTGGATGCTCCGCAGCCATCATTTGAAGAGTTAACTGCCGCACCAGCTGGCACGCCGATTCCTAGCCGATTTGCCCCAACCGATTTGGACAACCAGCTTGCGTTGGCATCGCAGCGTCCGGCCCCGATCTCGCCTGCATTCGGTTCGGTCATGCAAATTTCACAAACGCCGACGGCCTATTTGCCACCTAATGTGCAGCAACCAGCTTACAATGTTGCTGTTCCAAACGGGTATCGCGCGCAAGCGCCTTACGTAAATTTGGGTGCCCCAGGCGGGTATGGCAATGGTTACTACCCAATACAGCGGCCTTATGGCTCTAACGGAATTCCTTGGGGGGGCAGCAATTCTTGGCCTTCGTTTGGATACTTACCCTTCGGGGGGTCACCCAATTTTGGATTTTGGTGACGAAACTTAAGATTTTTTGCAGCGCGCCCAAACGCAAGCAAATACAGGATACCGGCAAACGTCCCGATGCCAGAATCCGATGATTGAAATCGGGACAAAACTATGGAGATTACAATGCGTACACTTACAACACTTGCTATCGCTTCTCTTGCGGGCGGCCTGATCGCTTCTGCTGCCTCTGCTCAAAACTGGGGTCCTGCGCCTGGTTATAACGGCCCACCTCCTGGATACTACAACAACGGTTGGGGCGGTAACAACTGGGGCCCATTCGGTAACAACAACGGCTGGGGCGGCAATAATTGGGGCCCGTTCGGCAACAATAATGGTTGGGGCGGCAACAGCTGGAACCCTTTTAATGGAAATGGCAACAACGGTTGGAACAACAACTGGGGCCCATTCAACGGTTCTAATAATAACAACGGTAACGGTACTGGTAACGGCACCGGCTCTTTCAACTTCGGCTTTACAGCTGATGCAAAAGGTTCCGGCCAAACCGAAAACCAAGCTCAAGGTTCGGGTGCAGGTCAAGGCTCTGCGAACGGTTCTTACGTTGTTTACCAATACTGGAACCCGGCATGGGGCCCATATCCTGGTCCAAACGGCCAAGCACCTGCAGGCGCTCAAGGCGCACCAGCACCAGCACCTGCCGCTGAAGTACAGGCACCAACAGCAGAAGCACCTGCTGCCAGCAACTAAGTTTGCTTAAGAAAATTTCATCTCCGCTGATGTTGGCGGGGATGAAATACTGATGAATTGAAAGGTGATATCGGGGGATAAAATGCCATTGCGAACGAAAATCGTTGGATTGATTTTAAGCGCAGCATTTTGTGCGATTAGCCCTATGGTGATTCACGCGCAGTCAGCGGCGCCGTCAGTTGTGACATATACAGCGACAGCGATTCACAAGCGACCTAACCAACCTGAAACAGTAGGCAAGATCACCAAATCCGGCCAAAAAATGCGTCTTGAGTTTGTTCAGGACGGACGAAACATTATTCAGATTTTACGCCCTTCCGAAGGGGTTATGTATGTTCTGGATCCCGCCTCAAAAACATTTGTCGAAATCCGTGGCGAGGCCGTGCCTGCCACCGCCGATCAGGGTTATACCACGCCATGCCCCAGCCCGCCAATCGCCGTTTGCGATCGCGTTGGCGATGACACCGTCAGCGGTATTCGTGTGGAAAAATGGGCTATATCGGATGATGCGCAAAAGGCGCCAATGATGATCCTGTGGGATTCAACGCGGCGTCGTGCGTTACGTCAGGAATTTCCCGATGGTAGCAAAACGGAACTATCTTTTGTTGCTATGGAAGATTTGAACGGCCGACAAACAGAACATTGGCAAATAACCCAAACCGCCAAAGACCAGCCCGCGCAGCTGGGCGAATACTGGTTTGATCCAGAATTGCGCGTTGTGACGCGCGAGGTGTTGCCAACGGGGGAAACCCGCCGTTTGGACAATATCAAAGTTGGCCCCGTTGACCCAGTTTATTTTCAAGTTCCTGTAGGCTGGCAGCCGCAAATTGCAACACCCCAAGCCGCGCCGCGTGTGACACAATAAAGGACGAATGACATGCTTACTCTATTTGCAAACTTCAAAGGCGGAACCGGCAAAAGCACTGTGGTGTTCAACATGGCGATGTGGCGCATTGCTCAAGGGCAGGATGTAACTGTTTGCGATCTTGATCCACAGCGCACGGTTTCGGATGTGGCCGAAATTCGTGCTGAAGACGGCCATGAACCGGTGTTGAAGGTGGTGAATGAATTGCCAAAGAAACTCGAGGGCGATTGGCTGATTGATGTTGGCACCTCTGATATGGATGCGGTGCGCGCGGCCATTCGTGCCTGCGATCAGATTGTTATTCCTATTACCCCGTCACAGGCCGATATCTGGGCCACGCAACAGTTTCTTGAAATTATCGCGGAGGAATGCCCAAAGGGAAAAATGCCTCTCGTGATGGCGTTTATCAACCGCGCCGATCCACATCCGCGCTCGCGTGAAAATGCCGAAACACTTGAAGCCATCGAAATGCTTGACCCGATCAAAGCTTTGCCTGAAAAATTGGTGCAACGTCTGGCGTTTCGCCGTTCGTTTTCCGAAGGGCTGGCCGTGTTCGAGCTTGAGCCGTCGGGCAAGGCCGCCACTGAACTCGAGGCGCTGGCCAAAGCGATTTATCGCAAACGTAAATAGAAATTTCACGCCGTTTTTGGCGTATGACCCAACCTGAGGATCTTCTAATGATCATGCCATTTATAAGACTTGTTATCATTTACATCATCGTCATTCTTGCCGCTGTTTTGTTCTTTAATCGCGACCGTGTGATGGGCATGATGGGGTATGGTTATGGACAAGGCCGCGGTGAGCATCATCAAGGGGCCGAAATGGGCCAAGGCGGTGAAATGGGTATGGATCATGTTGGCCACGGCAACCATGATGAAGGGAGCGAACATCAAGGTGAAACCGCACTTGCAACGCCGATGGCAACCGGACTGGATGAGGGAAATTCTGAAACCCAAGCCAGCGCTGAATCCGAAGGCGGAGCCGAAGCGCCGGCAACAGCTGAAGAACGCCCCGTTTATCCAACGGCAGATACAGCGGCGATTGTTATGCCATCTGCAACCGCCCTTGCTACTGCTGCACCCCAACCCGCTGCGACGTCAGAAGATCAAGCCGTGCGAAAACGCATCGCCGAGGCGCGTGCGGCATATTGGAGTGGTGATATGGCCGCCGCTGAGACGCACTACAGCGCCCTTGTGAATGACGCGCCGGACAATGCCGATATTCATGGCGAGTTTGGTAATTTACTATACGCGCAACGCCGGTATAGCGAAGCAGCGGCGCAATATTTTTTCGCTGGTCAACAGCTGATCGCTGAAGGTAAAATGAACCAAGCCATGCCGTTAATTGGTGTGTTACAAAACCTTGCGCCTGAAAAGGCTGCACAGCTTCGTAAACTTGCTGGCCAATAGTCTAGATTGATCGGATATATCGTATGAGCCAATTCCTGAAAAACCGCCTCGCCCGTTTGGAGAACCATCTGAAAGCCGAAAATCCGGCTTTGTTAGAGGTGCTTCCAACCTATTATCAATTTGATAAGGTTTTGCACCGCACGGGGCTTTTGAGCAAAGAAACCTCGCTTGCGTCACAGATTTCATGGTGGCCTTTGATTTCGGTTCTGGGCACGTTTTCATCCGGTAAATCGACGTTTATCAACAGCTATGTGGGTGACAAACTGCAAAGCACGGGTAATCAGGCGGTAGACGATAAATTCACCGTAATTTGCCATCGTTCCTCCGACACAAGTGGTAATCAAACCTTACCGGGCACCGCGCTGGATGCCGATCCGCGTTTTCCGTTTTTCCGCATTAGCCACGAGATCGAAAAAGTGGCGCAGGGCGAAGGCAAACACATTGAAAGCTATCTGCAGCTGCGCACCGCAGCCACGGATCAAGTAAAGAATAAAATCATCATCGACAGCCCCGGATTTGATGCCGATGATCAGCGCAACGCCACCCTGCGGATCACCGACCACATTATTGATTTGTCTGATCTGGTGCTGGTGTTCTTTGATGCGCGCCACCCCGAACCCGGCGCAATGCAAGACACGCTTGAACATCTGGTGGCCCGCACAGTGGGCCGCACGGACGCGTCAAAATTTATTTATGTGCTGAACCAAATTGACACCGCCGCGCGCGAAGATAACCCCGAGGAAATTTTTGGCGCGTGGCAACGTTCCATTGCGCAGGCGGGTCTAACGGCTGGCCAGTTTTACACGATTTATAATGAGGCTTCATCGATCCCAATTGAAGATCAAGCCTTGCGTGAGCGATTTCAATCCAAACGTGATCACGATCTTGAAAAAATCATCGCGCGTATGGACGAAGTTGAACTTCAGCGCAATTATCGAATCGTCAGCGTTCTGGAAACCGTGGCCAATGAACTGGATCACGATATCCTGCCTGAACTGCGCAACGCCAAGGCAAAATGGCGCCGTGGTGTTCTGATCGGTGACGGCATTGCGCTGGCGCTGCTGATCGCCGCTGTTGTGGGTGGTGCGGTATATTTCAAATGGATGCCACCCATGGAAATCTTTTCGCTTGAATGGATCATGGCCCATAAAATTGACAGCATCGTCGCTGTTGTAGGTGCGCTGATCCTTGCATTTACCTTTCATTTCTGGATGCGGGGCGTGGTTGCAAAACGTATCGCTGCGACCCTAAGTGAAGCCTATGGCCATGTTGAACTGAACGTGCGGGCGGCGTTTCTGAAAAGTGCAGGTGCCTTTCATTCAATTTTCCGCAAGGAACCTGCGGGCTGGGGCGGGCGTGCAATGAAAAACCTGCGCCAAATTCGTGAAACGGTGGCAACGCACATTCAGAACCTGAATGACCTTTATGCTGATCCGTCGGGGCGTGCGGCTGTTGTTGCCGAAACAGCCAAAGCCATCACTGACGTATCAAAACCGATTGAGCCTACACCCGCTGCCCCTATTGATGAGCCAAAGCCAGACGTAGCAACGGATGCCAAGCCAGACACCAAAACCGAGGCGTAACCAATGTATTCAGAAGTTGCTTGCTCCATCCCCGAAGGGCGCTGCGCCGATCAAATTTATCGCTTGTCGGTATACGAGGCAGGCCATGCGTTAACCGCGCGCGCGCTTGGCCTTAAGGTGATATCAGTGCGGATTTTGCCGCGCCCTCCGGTTTTGATTTCCGATAAAACCTTTACCCACAACAACTGGGAATCGTTTATCGAGATGTTGGAAATCCGCATCATTGAGTTGTTTGGCGGCCAGATTGCTGAGGAACACGCCTGTGATTCCAATACCTGTTGTGGTGGTGATATTGCCCGTATTGATGAGCTTGCACGTCTTATTGCCGGGCTGGCAGGAGAAGGTGATCCCGAGGAAATCTATTTTGAACTGGAAGCTGTCGCATCGAAAATATTCGAGGACAAAGCCTTTCTGGATGCTATTCTGCCCCTTGCGGAATTTCTTCATGACCGTGTGAAAGCCGGCCATGAAGAGATTAAAGGCAAAGACGTTGAACGGGAAATGGATAGGTTTGTGCCGCCGCTGCCCAAAAGCGAAAGTTGGATGGGCCGTGTTTTTTCTTTTGGGAAGAAAAAAGCCAGCTAGCCGACTTTCCCCCTGAGCGGTTTTGACCGATTTGGAGGGCTTGAAAACCGAAGCACGTTCTATTACCGTATTCAGGCTGGTCAATCAAGGCTAGCATGTTCTCAGGGCGGGGTGCAATTCCCCACCGGCGGTAAGCACAATGTGTAAGCCCGCGAGCGCCTTTGAATTTCAAAGGGTCAGCAGATCTGGTGCAACTCCAGAGCCGACGGTCATAGTCCGGATGGAAGAGAACGGGGTAAAACACACTGGAGAGCTGTGTTTTATGTCCTGTTTTGCCTTGAGTCTTGGTGCAAAAGGAAAGGACACGCCATGACTCAGACTAACTCACGCAGAAACACTGCGTTACAGGGGGCCGTATTTATGATTGCGGCGGGCCTGTTATTTGCCATTGATAATACGCTGGTTCAAATACTGACCATGACCCATGGTCAGGCCTCGACCACGGTGGCCTTCTGGCAATATTTTATTGCCGCATTATTCAGTATTCCTTGGGTTATGGCGCGTTTGAAAGGCTCGCTCAAAACCAAACGCTGGGCTTTGCAAATCTTGCGGGTGGTTCTGGCGGCGGCTGGTGTGCAGCTGTGGGTTCTGGGCCTTGCTCATATGCCGATCTGGCAGGCGATTGCATTGATTATGACATCCCCATTCTTCGTAACCATCGGGGCAAATTTCCTATTGGGCGAGCCTGTAAAAGGCGATCGCTGGCTGGCGGTATTTGTTGGATTTATTGGGGGGATGATTATTCTATCGCCGTGGTCTGATGCATTCACTGCGTGGGCGTTGCTGCCTGTTGGCGCGGCGTTCTTATGGGGTATGTCATCGCTGGTGACCAAGATTTTGACCCGCACGGAAACGCCGGATTCGCTGACATTGTATCTGTTGGTATTGCTAACACCGATCAATGCGGCGCTTGCCGTTGGTGCCGGATTTGCGATTACGGCTGATGCGGCGATTTGGCTGATCGTTCTTACGGGTGTTCTAACGGCCGCTGCAAACTATTCGTTGATCAAAGCTTACAGCATCGCAGACGCCGCGTATTTGCAACCGTTTGATCATATCAAATTGCCGTTCAATTTGTTGTTTGGATGGCTTGTCTTTAGCTATTTACCAGCAGGTGAAATGTGGATCGGCACCGCGCTTATTGTGGCGGCATCGGTGTTCTTGTTGAACCGTGAAGCAAGTGTAAGTGACGCACAAACTGCGTAAATAAGTATCGGCCGGTTTACGGTAAATCGGCCGATTACCCTTTATCGAGAAATTTCCTGATCCAGCCGCAGCCGCGCTATGCTTTCGTTATGATCGGCGGTTTGTTGGGTTTTCAGGGCAAGCTCGACATAATCCAGATGCGCCTCGATTGCGGCGCGGGTGGCGGTGGCATCGCGGGCTTGCAAGGCGTTGTTGATGACGCGATGTTGATCCAACAGGCCGCGCCGCGTGGTGCGTTGCTGGAACATGGTTTTGCGACTATAGAAAACCCCGTTGCGCAACAGATCAAACATCGAGCGCATCATGTGCAGCATAATCACGTTGTGGCTGGCCTCGATGATCGACAGATGAAAATCGGCATCTAGCGCAGCCTCGTCTGCCGAATTGCGTTTTGGGTGCGCGGCTTCCATTTTTTCAAAGATTGTGTTGATGATTTTTAGGTCGGTGTCGGAGGCGTATTTAGCGGCGCGCTCCCCCGCCAACCCCTCCATATCGCGGCGAAAGGCAAGGTAATCAAGCGCGGCTTCATCGTGGTGGGCAAAGATTTCGGTAAGCGGTTTGGGAAAGGTTGAGCCAAGCGCATCAGACACAAATATTCCCGCCCCCGCGCGGGTTTCCAACAGCCCTGATTGTGAAAGGGTTGCGATTGCATCGCGCAAGCTGGGCCGCGATACGCCCAATCTTTCGGAAAGATCCCGTTCCGATGGCAGCCGTTCGCCCGGGCGCAGGATACCGCGCAGGATTAGTTGTTCGATTTGGTGAACAACGGCATCAGCCAGTTTTTCGGGATGAACGGGTTTAAATGGCATTGCGGCCCCTTATGATGATTGGTCAAATTATATGACCGGCGAATAAATGTAGCAATGGCAAAGGAATTTTTCGTGTGGTCTGAGATATCATCAAAGATTCCATTATTACGGAATAATAGAATCGCTATTTACAAACAATTAACCCGATACCGCGCCAGTATACTGGGCGGTATCGGGCCTAGGTCTACGCCCTAACGTTTATTCGTCGAACTATGACTTAGCGAATTGGCCGGATAATGATTTCCACGCGGCGATTCGCACGGCGCCCCTCTGCCGTTAGGTTTGTCGAGATTGGTTCATCTTCGCCGCGTCCAATGGAACGAATGCGGGACGAACTAACACCACCATCACGTAAAACGGCAGCAACAGCACTGGCGCGACGCGCTGATAGGGCCTGATTGTGATCGGCAGAACCTGTGTTATCCGTGTGACCAAAAATATCAACCGTCGTATCGGGATAATCCAGAAGGTTACGTGCGAGCGCGCGCAAATCAGAGCGCAGATCAGAACGCAAAGATGCGCTATCTACGTTAAACAGGATGTCTTGTGGCATTGTTATGACCAGCTCGTTTCCGGTGTTAACGATTTTAACGTCATTGCCCATTGAGCTGCGTAAATCGCCCGCTTGTTTGTCCAGGCTACTACCAATCGCGCCGCCAATGGCGGCACCAATCGCAGCGCCAACTGCGGTATCAACCACCTTGTGATCACCTGGCTGGGTTGCGCCCAAAAAACCGCCCAGCATGCCGCCAATAATGGCGCCGTTTTGGGTGCGGGGGCCAGTATCTGTGCATGCAGATAGCGCAAGCGCGCCAACGGTTGCAATGATCATCGGGGATTTAAGAATCGTCATTTTGTGCCTCATTAAAAACTATTTGATTTCTAACGGGGTGATACAGGATTACTGAATGTTATCGAATATCAGTTTTGATTCTGGGCCATTAACCGCCAGTTTAGCAAGTTTCGTCGGCTTTCATACCTTCCCATGCCAACATTGCGCGTTTTACTGGAAGGCCCCAGTGATACCCGCCCAGCCCGCCAGATTTACGCAACGCGCGGTGGCACGGTATAAGCCAGCTAACCGGATTGCGGCCAACGGCGGTGCCAACGGCGCGAGCGGCGCGGGGGCTGCCGATGGTTTTGGCGATTTCGGAGTAGGTGGTGACGTGGCCCGACGGGATGGTTAACAGGGCCTCCCACACTTTAATTTGAAACGGAGCGCCGATCAGGTGCAGATCGGTGTGGCCGGACCGGGCGAAGGCCGCATTGACCCAGTGTTCGAGCGGGTTAGGGGTTTCAATATAGGTTGCGTTTGGCCAACGGCTGGTCATGTCTCGCATGGCATCGGCACGCCCTGTTTCTGCGGAAAATGCCATACCGCACAGGCCCTTATCGGTACCCATGGCTAGAACCTCACCAAAGGGGCTTTGGAACCAGCCATATTTGATGGATAAGCCATCACCATTGCGGGCATATTCACCTGGGCTCATGGCCTCCCAACGGATAAAAAGATCATGCAAACGGCTGCTGCCGGACAGGCCGGAATGATCAGCAACCGCGAGGGTGGTGAAACGGTTGCGCAGCAGGGTTTTCGCGTATCCTAGTGTTAGATATTGCTGATATCGTTTGGGCGATACGCCCGCCCACCGGCTAAAGACCTGCTGCAAATGTGAAGGCCTAAAGCCAAGGCGCGCGGCGATATCATCCAGCGAAAGGCTTTGATCTTCGTCGATGATTTCAATCGCGCGTTTGATGACGTCGTAATGATATTTTACTTCTGTAGAATCCATAGGCAATGATTGCAGGTTTTCATGCTGCGCGTCGATCCGGAACTTGCGCAAAGGCAGTGAAACGGGCATAGA
>CAMZKY010000120.1 GCA_947311455.1 uncultured Marinosulfonomonas sp.
ATCCACAGGTAATTCGGCGAAATAATCGAAATACCCGCCTGCATCCTGTGTGCGGTATTCGTGATTGCCGGGCACGGGCAGCATGATATTTTTAAAGCTGTCCCATTTCGGAGAGAAACACTTGCGAAACTGTTTTTGCGATCCGCGTTTATAGGCCAAATCGCCCAGCAAAAGCAGGCGCACAGGCAGCCCTGTGGCCTTGGCCGATTGCACCGCGCTGCGTGTAACATCCGCCACCTTTTCATCATGGTGATGGCGCCGATCATCGCCGCAACGGGCTATATCGCCCACAACAATCAGAACCCCGATAGGCGCGGCATCGGCGAAAGCCCCCGAAAACACATTGAAAAAAGCAATAGTTATTATCCAGAAACGCATGTTTACCCCTTACGGTTGAGTAGGCTTGCTTTGATTCACGCTATACCTATCGTTGCCGTAAAACCACGCTGCTCTGTTTCGTCCCATAAAAACCGAAGGAATTCCAGTGACTTCAAAGGCGGTATTGATCTATAAAGGGTGAAAATACGACCGAGCATTATAATAAACACAAGATAGAGACAGGCATGACAAACATAGCACAACAGCTAGATGAGCTGCGTGAGAAAATCATCGCAGATCCCGAAGTTATTTTAGAAGACCAAGAGCTGATGAATGCTTTGGTGACGGCAAATGAACGGCAAATGGGCAGTAATATTGTCGATATGCGCGGAATTGCCATGGAACGCCTTGAAGCGCGACTGGATCGTTTAGAGGAAACCCACCGTTCGGTTATTGCCGCGGCGTATGAAAACCTTGCGGGCACCAATCAGGTGCACCGCGCGATTTTACGCATGTTAGACCCCAACCAATTCGAGGATTTCCTGCGCGATCTTGATGGCGATGTTGCCGATACCCTGAATGTGGATTGTGTGCGTCTGGTTTTGGAAACGGTTCAGGATGAAACCGATGCATCGGTTAAAAAGCTGGGCGATGTGCTGCACGTGGCCAAACCCGGCTTTATTGACGAATATCTAACCACGGCGCGGAACACCGATAATCGTCAGGTTACGTTGCGCCAAGTGACACCCGACACCGACGATCTATATGGGGAGGCGTCCGACTGGATCCATTCCGAAGCAGCGTTGCGTCTGGATTTTGGCGAAGGGCGTTTGCCGGGCATGTTGTTGATGGGATCAGAAGACCCGCATCATTTCAAACCCAACCAAGGCACTGATTTGCTGGCGTTTTTTGCCGGTGTGTTTGAACGTTCGATGCGCCGCTGGTTGTCATGACACCGTTGGGCATTTCGCCCGCCGCCAGTGATGCGTTGGAACATTGGCTTGCATCGATCAAGGCGTTGAATGCCCGTGCTGATAACACGCTAGAGGCCTATCGCAGTGATGTGCTGGGCTATTTGGCATTTTTAACCCGGCATTTTGGCGATGCCACGGGCCTTGCGCCGATCAAACAGGTAAAAATCACTGATATGCGCGCATGGATGGCCCATGAGCGGGCGCGCGGTGTTGGGGCGCGCTCTTTGGCGCGGTCTTTGTCAGCGGTAAAATCCTTTTATCGTTGGTTGTCCGAATGCGAAGGCTTTGACGCCACGGTGCCGTTATCGACCCGCGCGCCGAAATTTGCCAAAAAACTACCGCGCCCGCTTGAGCAAAACGCGGCCAAGAAAATGATTGATCAGGTGGCGGTGCAATCCCGACATGATTGGGTGAATGTGCGCGACGCGGCGGTGATTACCCTGCTTTACGGTTGCGGTTTGCGGATATCCGAGGCGCTGTCGCTGACGGGCGCGGATTTCCCGCTGTCAGATATGCTGCGTATCACGGGGAAGGGCAATAAAACCCGTCTGGTGCCGGTGATCGATGCGGCCAAGGATGCGATTGCGCGCTATGTGCGCGTATGCCCCTATCCGGTGGAACCTGACAGCCCACTGTTTCGTGCGGTGCGCGGCGGCCCCTTACGCCCGCGTGCGGTGCAAAAGGTGATGGAGCAGGCGCGCCTCCAGCTGGGATTGCCTGCCACGGCCACGCCCCACGCGCTACGCCATTCCTTTGCCACGCATCTGTTAAATGCAGGCGGGGATTTGCGGGCCATTCAGGAATTGCTGGGCCACGCATCGCTTTCCACAACCCAAGCCTATACCGCTGTGGACACCGCGCGTTTGATGGAAGTCTATGATCAAACCCACCCCAAAGCACGGCGCGCCTAGCATCCCGGGCTTTGAAGGCATTTTACCCTTTATGTCATTTCCGAAACATAAACAGCGCATTCCCGCATAAATTGCGTTGGCCTGTGCTTTACAAAACCGGTATATGCTTGCACTCTCGGCCACAGGATGCGCGCCCAACTTTTGAAAGGTATTTCTATGCGTAGATTTGCTGTTTTTACTGCTTTCTTGATGTTTGTTGCCACGCAGGCGGGCGCGTTTTGCGGGTTTTATGTGGCGCGCGCCGATGGGGAATTATTTAACGAGGCCTCGAAGGTTGTGTTTGCGCGCGACGGGTGGCGATCAACCATCACCATGTCGTCGGATTATCGCGGGCCAGCCAAAGATTTCGCCATGATCGTGCCCACGCCAAAGGTGCTGCGGCGTGGTCAGGTGCAGACGGTAAATCCGAAAACCATCACCCATCTGGATCAGTATTCCGCACCACGTTTGGTGGAGTATCACGATTATAACCCTTGTGAGCCTCAGGTGATGATGGAACCGGTTGTTATGATTGAGGAAAGAAGTAGTGCGCGTTCCAAACCCGCCCCGCATCGCGGCCCAAAAGCGTTTGGCGTTACCATTCGTGCCCAATATGCGGTGGGGATTTATGATATTTTGATGCTGTCAGCCAAACAATCCGATGGGCTGATTACATGGCTAAAACAGGAAGGCTATAACATTCCCGACGGGGCCGAAGATGTGCTGCAAAGCTATATTCGTGGCGGGATGAAATTTTTTGTGGCGCGGGTTAATCTGAAACGCCGCGCCTCATCCGCATCAACCGAATTGCAGCCGCTGCAAATCAGTTTCAGATCGCGCGATTTCATGTTGCCGATCCAGCTGGGCAAGATCAATTCAACAGGCGAGCAGGATTTGTTGCTGCTGACCCTGACACGCAAAGGCCGCGTGGTGACAACCAATTATTCCAGCCGTGAAATCCCGTCAAATATGAATATTCCGGTATTTGTCAAAGATATGTTTCCAGCATTTTACAAGGCGGCTTTTGCCAAGGCCGTCGCGCGTTCCGGTGTGCTGATTGAATATGCGTGGGATATGGCGTGGTGTGATCCTTGTGCGGCTGATCCGCTGTCCTCAAAAGAGTTGAAAGAGCTGGGGGTGGATTGGCTTAAAAATGGCAGCAATCCTGGCCAAGACGTGTTTGTGACCCGTTTGCACCTGCGCTATTCGGCGCATAATTTCCACCAAGATTTGATGTTGAAAGTTACGAAAAACCGCGAGAATTTCCAAGGGCGTTATGTGCTGCAATATCCGGCAA
>CAMZKY010000121.1 GCA_947311455.1 uncultured Marinosulfonomonas sp.
AAGCGACAGTGCCCTCCTGTATGATTCATTGGTTATAGAAGCGCGCCAAGACGACGTTGCTGCGAAAGAAGCGCGTGCATGGCGATTTATGTTTGCCGGACTTGCCCTTTCGGCGATGATCGGTGGGTCTCGGCGATGATCGGTGGGTCTATGTCTGTCGATTCATTCAGGCCCGCCTACCTTGCGACAACCCTTGCCATGCTTGTGACATTCGGGATTGCACTTCTGTTTCGCGAACCGCCGATTCTGGGAGACGGCGATGCAGCCGTACAACCGGTTCAACAAATGAAAACCATTATCGCACGATTGAAAGATCGCACTCTATTATGGGTGTTCGTTTTTTCCATCGGTTCTTATACCTTAAGCCATGTGCCATATGTGTTTGCACAACCCTACTTGAAAGAAGTGTTAAGCACCGCTGGCTATTCAAGCCAAACGCCTGTTGTCTCGGGTGTTGTCACTTCCGCCATGATGGTGATGTCAGTTGTGGCCGGGGCCTTTGTCATGCGGATACACAAAGTGATCGGAACCTATGGCAACTTAATGCTGGCATTGGCCATGCAAACCGGATTGATCATGGCTTTGGCCTACCTGATTCATCCTCTTGCGATCTTTTTACTGGCTTTCAGGATGATCCCAAACGCCCTATCCCAGCCGTTTGTTATGGAGCTGATCCAACCGCGTACCGAACGGAGTTACCGCGCAACATATCTATCTGTCCAAAATTTGTTAGGACGGCTATTGTTAAGCGGCTCTGTCATCTATGTCGCCAAATCGACATTTGGAGCTGCAACCTTAGACCAAAACGCGCTGCAAGCCATCCTTCCCTGGTACGGCTTGGCCGGGATAGTATTATTGGGACTACTGCTGATTACAATCCGCCGAAAGCAGTGACAAACAGCTGCAACGCGCTAGAAACAAAAAATCGGCGCGCCTACTTGTAGAATCCTGAAGTAAACAATCCTTGGTCTTGACCTGCGCCTGTTAAAATCTAAACTAAAACCTGCTGCTAACAAGAGACATCCGCATGAACAAAAGCACCAATCAGAACCTATATAGGCTTTTCCAATCGCGGTTTCCCAAAGATATAGACAACATTTTTTTAGAACATGCGCGCGGCACCCTATCGTTTGCCGATCTTGAACTGACATCGGGGCGCTATGCAGCTGTTTTAAAGAGCAGCGGCGTTACCAAAGGTGATCGCGTGGTTGTGCAGGTCTCGAAATCCCCCGAAGCCGTATTGCTATATCTGGCCTGCCTGCGGGTGGGGGCCGTTTATATTCCATTGAACACAGCCTACACCCTTGCCGAGGTAAGCTATTTTATCGACGACGCAAAGCCGCGGTTGATTGTGTGTAAACCTGCAATGCAGGAACAGTTTTCCTCTGCATTTGCAAGCAGGGGCGCAGCCGTTGTTCTAACCATGGCAGGCGATGGTACGGGCAGTTTTTCAGACCGCGCTTTAACATTGGAAGCCGACCCCGCTGTCATCCATAGCGCCGAAAACGATCTGGCTGCCATTTTATATACATCGGGAACCACCGGGCGCTCAAAAGGCGCGATGCTGACCCATGGCAATCTTTCCAGCAATGCACTGGTTCTCCACGAATACTGGGGGTGGGAACCCGATGATGTCTTGCTTCACGCACTTCCGATCTTTCATGTGCATGGTTTGTTTGTCGCGCTTCATTGTGCGCTGTTAAATGCGTCAAAAGTGGTATTTCATACCAAATTCGAAGCCGATCAAATTGTAAAAGCCTTGCCGCATGTAACAGTTTTTATGGGGGTTCCGACATTTTATACCCGATTGTTGGAAACACCGGAATTTGATCTTCAAACCTGCCAAAATATCCGCCTGTTCATCTCTGGCTCTGCCCCATTGTTAACCGAAAGCTTTACGGCATTCGAAAACCTGACAGGCCACAAAATTCTTGAGCGCTACGGCATGACCGAAGCCGGAATGATCACCTCAAACCCTTATGAAGGTGAACGCATTGCGGGCAGCGTGGGTTTTGCATTGCCCGGCGTCACCGCACGCGTTGCAGATCAAAACGGAGCTGAACGACCCCATGGTGAGGTTGGCATTCTCGAAATAACCGGTGCCAATGTCTTTGCCGGGTATTGGCAGATGCCTGAAAAAACCGCCGAAGAGTTTCGGGCCGATGGTTACTTTATCACAGGCGACATGGCCGTAATGGATGAAACCGGACGTATTGAAATTGTCGGGCGCGCGAAGGATCTGGTGATTTCGGGAGGATTTAATGTTTACCCCAAGGAGGTTGAAACCATCATTGATGAAATCCCCGAGGTTACCGAATCTGCGGTGATCGGCGTTCCCCATCCGGACTTTGGAGAGGCCGTAACAGCGGTGATTGTCGCCAACGAAGGCAATACTCTTGGTGCAGATAATGTTCGGGCGTATCTTGAACGAAAGCTGGCAAATTTCAAACAGCCGAAAAGAATAATCATCGTTTCGAAATTGCCACGAAATGCGATGGGCAAAGTGCAGAAGAAAGCGTTGCGAGAACAATATGCAGGCATCTTTTCATAACGCAAAACCGCACGAGAAAACCTAGAGTGTCGAATGTGCCTGCGGGCAAACGAAAAAGGGCTCGGCGAATAAACGCTAAGCCCTAAAATTCTATGGTGCACCCAGCACGATTCGAACGTGCGACCCCCTGATTCGTAGTCAGGTACTCTATCCAGCTGAGCTATGGGTGCTAACCTGCTGGGGATTTATCGAGTGCGGCTTAGGTTTGCAAGAGGCAATTCACCGCTTTTTGAAACAATTTTCAAAGGTCAAGGAGCCATCGCCTCAGCAGCTAGCTTGACATTGTCAAGTTAATTGCTATTTAGGTAGGTGAAAAATCCAAAACAAAGGCTAACACACATGAAACTCGTTATGCTGGCCACAGCGCTCCTGATCCAAAGCTCAACACCGACCCTTGCCGACCCTATTTACGGCCTTTGGAAAACCAACACAGAAAATGGTGAATATGCCTATATAAAGATCGCCCCCTGCGGAACATCAATTTGTGGGCATATTAATCGAACTTTTTCTGACCAAGGGGAGATCAGCTCACCTTTGCTTGGAAAGAAAATTGTCTGGGGGTTAAAAGCAGATCAATCCGGAAACTATAGTGGCGGTAAAATATGGCGACGCTCCAATCAAAAGATATACAGCTTGAAAATGTCCCTCACAAAACACACCCTAAAAATTAAGGGATGCTTCTTGGGGATATGTCAAAACGGCGGGTTCTGGACACGCGTGGAGTAGCGGTTTTTCCCCAACAATAGCCGCCCCGCCGGCCCATTCCTGTTGATGTGGCTTACGCCATCCCCTCAATCGGGGGCTGTGCCTCTTCCGGCAATGGGTAAACATACCCTTCCTCGCCCTGACGTTCCCGCAAGTCCGCCTTGGCCCGAGCAATCAAACCGGCATCCTGAAACAGATCAACCCCCGTTGCCGCCATCACCTTTGCAGCATGGATCATGCCTTTGATCGCGGGTGCGCCTTTGCCTCACCCACCATTTGCCAAGAAAGAAACGGCGTGCCGATGGCATAGTTCGCACCCCACATCTGCACCGTTGGCACGACCCGGCTCACACCCCCCACATCGGTTGACCCGGGCAGATCAATTCTCGGCACCGCATTTGACGTTCGAGAATCACCGAGAATTTTGCCAGTTTCGGGCCGCATCCCCGCCAATGCATATGTCCCGTTGATATCATCCGCGCTCATCGTGGCTTACATTTTGGCGGCATAGGCGTGGTCGGCCATGGCGTGCAAGCGGTCTTCGGATTTTTCGACAAAGGGCCAGACGGGATGTTGCCTTATATCAAGGGTCCTTTTCCATAGAAATTATTCCACTGCCATTTTGGTAATCGAATACAACCACGATTCCGGAATAATAGTTATGTTGAGAGCAGCTTTTAGGTCTACGCCCTAACCCTTCGAGAAACCGTGCAGCATCGGACCGGCGGGTAAGGGACAGAAGAAAGGCATGTGAACAGATGCTGGCAAACGCTTTGGCCAAAACTCCAAAAGGTTTATCGAGAGCTTGCGTCCGTGAAATCGCCCTTGGGCAAACAAATCACAAACTCGGTTCCGGTTTCATCGGATTTTGCCAATTCCAGCGTACCGCCATGGCCGCGCACCAGTTCGGCAGCAATCGACAGGCCAAGGCCCGAGCCACCTTTGCGCACGCCGCCCTGAAATGCCTCGAACAAATGTTCGCGGGCTTTGGGGGGCAGGCCCGGCCCGTTATCGACCACGGTAATTATCCATTGATCATACGTATCACGACCGCGCACGATGATTTCGCCTTCTTTGCGCGTGGCCACCAGCGCCTGACGGGCATTGCGGATGATGTTTGACAGGATGCGATACAGCTGCTCGGGATCAGCCCGCACCAGCATATCGGCTGGGATGTCATGGCAATAGGCCACACAACTGGTTTCTTCGATCAGCTGTTCGCTTTCAAATACATCATCCACCACATCCACCAGCGGAATACGCATCAACGCGGGCGCGGCCTCTTCGGCTTTGCCAAAGGCCAGCGTGCTTTCACACAAATTCACCGCGCGCGAAATCGAGTTCACCAGTTTGGGCGCGGCCTTTTGCACCATCGGGTCATTGCTGGTTTCCATGCGATCCACAAACAGTTGCGCCGTGGTCAGGATGTTGCGCAGATCATGGCTGATTTTGGCCACGGCCCCACCCAATTGCGCCAAACGTTCTTTTTGCTTTAGTGATCCGGTCAGTTGCACCTGCATGGTTTTCAGCGCTTCTTCGGCTTCGCGCAGTTCAATCACACCGGCTGACGGGGTCAGAATGCTGCGCGCGTCTTCGGGGGCGGCGGCATAGGTTTTCAGGCTGCTGACAACTCGATGGATCGGACGCAACAAAAAACCGCGCACGGCAAGGAACAGCAGGATAGCGGTGAATACGGAAATCACCGCTGACAGCTTTAGAATGTTCAGCCCGTAATCCACCATCGCGTCGCGCAGGGACATGGAACTCATCGTCAGCTCGATTTGCAAACCCGCGCCTTGCACGGGTTCTCCAATCACGCGGATCACTTCTTCGTCGGTATCAAACAAGCGTATCACCGCGTCGCGCAGCAAAACATAAGGCGTGGCATCACGCAGATCATAGGTCATGGTGATTTCCGAGGGGATAGAAGACGACAAAATCAGCTGGCGCATTTCATCGCGGCGCAGCACCACATTATAAACCCCCGCGTTCTCTAACAACTCGACCTCTAGATCATCATCAATCATATCATTCGCTAGCAAAGCCAAGGATGCGATCTGGGCTTTTTCAAGACGCAGCAACAGGTAATCCTGACGAAACCGCGCGATAGATGGCACAAAGATCAGCACCTCGGCCAGCATGACAAACACCGTGGTCAGGATTAAAAACCGGCCTGATAGCGAATTGATAAACATCTTGTTTCCCTGTTGGAGCGATTATGGCAGAAATCTCTGCACAAAACCAACCACGCGTTTGATTGTCTTACTCTCAAACAATCGGGGTGTAAAATAGGCCCCCGCCACGCGCTTGTTGATCTCGCCCATGGTGGGATAGGGCAGCACCGTGGCGGCAATTGCACCCATCTTCATGTTGTTGGCAATCGCCATGGCCCAAAGGCCGATCAACTCGCCCGCCCCTGCCCCTGCAATCGACGCCCCGACGGGGCGACCTTTGACAATCATCACCTTGATTAAACCCTTTGTTTGCCCTGTTGTGATGGCGCGGTCACTTTCGGCAAAATCAAAGCGCGCCACCTCAAGGCGGTCGCCATGGGTGTCGCGGGCCTGTGCCTCGGTTAAACCCACTTGCGCCAATTCGGGGCTGGTATAGGTGGCCCACGGAATATGCGCGGTTTTGGCCTTGGAGGGCAGGCCGAACAGGATGGATTTAATCACCACGCCGGCATGATATCCGGCCACATGGGTAAATTGTAGGCCGCCGGCAATATCGCCAACCGCGTAAACCTTTTTGTTGGATGACCGCAGGTTGGCCCCCACTTTGATTCCGCCGCGATGATGCTCAATGCCTGCCGCATCCAGATCCAGCTTATCAATATTGGGCTTACGCCCCACGGCCATCAGCAAATGCGTGCCTTTGAAAACACGCCCATCCTGCACTTCGATTTCAATCGCACCGGCCTTGCCGCGGATTTCCTTGGCCATAGCATCTTCGGCAATTTCAATGCCATCAGCACGCAGCTGATCCAGTATAATCGATGCCATTTCAGGATCATCCTTGCCCAGGGCCTTCATCCCTTCGATCACCGTGACCTTGCAGCCAAGCTTGCGATGCGCTTGCGCCATCTCCATGCCAATCGGCCCGCCACCAACCACCAGCAAATGATCTGTTTTTTCGCGATTGGTGAAAATGGTTTCGTTGGTGTCATAGGGCACGTTTTCCAAACCCGGAATCGGCGGCACAAACGGGCTTGAACCTGTGGCCACCACAAAACGGCGGGCTTTAATGATGGTATCACCCGCTTGCACTTCATTCGCTGTGATGAATTTACCAAATTTGGAAATCACCTCCACGCCCAGCCCTTCGAACCGCTCGACACTGTCATAAGGGGCAATCGTATCAATCGCCGCCTGCACATGATCTTTGGCCGCACCAAAGCCCATCCCCGCGCGCCCCGCCGATAGCAGCGCCTTTGATGGCACACAGCCATAATTCAGGCAATCACCGCCCATT
>CAMZKY010000122.1 GCA_947311455.1 uncultured Marinosulfonomonas sp.
CGGTGTTGAAGATTTCCGGCGCTCCGTATTTGGCCAGCGCATCTTTTAAGGCTTTGATGCAAAAATCGACGTCCAGCGTGTTCGAGATGCGCCAAGCCAACACCTTGCGGGTGGCCCAAACTATGATCGCCATCAGATACAGAAACCCGCGCCGCATGGGGATATAGGTGATATCCGTGCACCCGCTGTCCGGCAGGGGTTTGCTTGCAAACCACGAGAGGAGAACTTGGTTAGGGCGCTCAATCTTCAGCCCGCGCAGCAGATACAGATAAACCTTATGCTGCGGGTGTTTTTTGCTAGTATTTGGCATCTGATAGATCGGCACTAGCCGCATCAGTCGCATCAATCTGCGCACTCCCCTCTCATCGCTGTAAACAGCGACTGCCGGGCAATGGATGGCGACCACATTTATGGCCTTGCCGCTGCATGTGGCGGGCCATTTGACGAGACCCATACCACGGGGTTTCCAGAAACTGCTTATCAATGATCTTCATAAACTTCAGGTTCTCGGCACTTTCACCCCTCGGGCTGTAATAAAAACCCCGAACGCACCAGCGAAAGCAGCCTGCACTGTCGCCGCACGCTCAAATCCTGATCCCGGCTCACCATTTTTTGCCTCGTGTCCCGAGCAACTGAACCGAGGCGCTCGCTAAAAAATCCCGTTCCACCACAAGCTGGCCGATCTTGGAATGCAGCTTGTCAATCTCGGCGGCGGCCTCCTTGGCCGTCCCGCCATCATCACGGCCAAACCCGTCCGCCATGTTCTTGATTGCCGCCCGCTTCCATCCGCTGATCATGTTCGGGTGCACCCCGTGCTTCTTTGACAACTCCGCCAGCGTTAACTCCTCGCGGATCGCCTCAAGCGCAACACGCGCCTTAAATTCATTCGAATACCGTTTTCTCTTCGTCATTTCCTATCGTCCTTCTCATAGGGCGATTCATCTTAACAACTGGTCCGAATTTCCGCGACCACCTCTCATGCAGCCTGCACTGTCGGAGGAACAAGCACCAGTGTACTTATCATCGACGCTTTGACGAGACGCTTTAACTTTGCAAACATTTTATTGTATCCCGACATTTCCACTTAGAACTTGGCGATCAGATTTACAAATATGCCGTGATCTTCATATGTTAAATCTGTAAGGTCGTCAGAAAAATTACTGAAATTATAGCCAACACCCAGCTTCAAATTCCCATTCAAGTGGCGATAGATCGCAACAAGCCCTCCTAGTTCGCCTGTTTGCGCCGATTTACTGCGTAAATGCCTTAGTTCGGCCAAGGCGTCCCAGTTATGAACAAAGTGATAACGCAAGTTCACCAATCCCAAAAAGGCATCCGAACTGCTGAATGTTGTTGTGCCAACAGGTGCGGATTCGCCGAAGCGATAAGCAACTTTGCCACCAACCGTCCATTTTTTATTCAGATCATAGCTGGCGTCCAAACCAAAGACATGGCTGCGCTGCTTGGGGCCGGCATTTGAGGAACCGTCAATCATTTGACCGAAAGTATCATACACATAGCTGTATTTCGCCAGAACATTCAGCCGGTCATTATTAATGGGGCGAAATGCGTAACCGGCATCAAGACGCAGAAAGTGACCATCTTCCACTGTTACGTCGCTATTTCTTGTATGCGCCCCTGATAGTGAAAACATCAGCCGCTGTTCTTCTGAAATTTTCCACGATGTACTGGCATTCAGAAGCAAGGTATCCGCACGGGTAGCAACGCCGCCAATCTCGGTGTCATCGCGGCGCAATTCCAGCCGGCCAGATGCACTTAAACCGCCGTCATCCTGGTATTTCAAACCCAGTGTAACCGCTGTGCGACGAGTTTTTCGGGTCGCCTCATTCAGGTCCCCATGCTCGATCTGTGCAATATAGGACATATTATCCGAAGGCGTGTATTCCACGCCATATTGCGTGGCCAATGTTTTTCGCTGGCCAAAAACATCGTAGGAATTCTCGGTAAACACAGACAGTTCATCCGAAACCTTGCGCCGTGCGCCAACGGTTATAACACCTTTGTCTGATCCCGTGGGGGTGCTGGCTGAAAAGGCGCGCATCGGATCGAGTGTGTATCCTACGTAAATATTGCCGGCCTCGCCCTTGTCATAGGTTAGCAAGGCCCGTGCGCCCGTACCACTGGTGCCTTGGGACACTTCGCCGCTAAAGGTCAGCGCATCGGAAAGTGCGTAATCCAGCCCGATCGTGGCGCGGTTGTTCTTGGACAGGCCGCCCGATTGTTTAACCGTTGCCTGCGCCCCCAGATGCCATGTCAGCCGATCTGACGGGCTGTAATTCACCCGTGCGGCCACATCCAGACGCGAACCGGTGGTGGCAGGCGTGCCCGGTGTCACGCGGCGCGTGTCTTCCAGCGCAAGCACATAGTCCAGTTGTTCATTAACCCGGTGTTTATATTCAACCCCGATCTCGTCGCTGCGGGCACCGGTGGTATTGCTGTACAAATCCCCGTAAATCCGGAACGCCGATTTTTCCGTGATGTCAAAATCACCATAAAAGCCGGCAAAGCGCTCATCGGCGGCGACGGTGATATCCATATTGGAAAATCCGGCACTGCGACGTTCGTAATAAGCCCCGAATGCACCTGTGGCCTGTGTGGGCAGGTCATCCAGATCAACATGAAATTTCAAACGCAGGGCGTCACCGGAGGCATTTGCAGGGGCCGTGCTGTTAATCGTCAGGCCGCCATCGCTGGAGGTGGCGAAACTAATCGGCGCACCGGTCGAGCGTGCGTATTCCAGTTCGGCAAAACTGTTGTCGGAATGGCGATATAATAAATTCCCACTGACCAACGAATGCGAAGTTACCCCGTATTCATCATGGGTTCCCGCCACACCAAAACGAATTTTATCGCTAAGCCAGGTATTGGCGCGTGCGCCATAGGTCAGCCCGTCGATATTTCCCGTTGTCGGGGTATAGGCATAATTCACCACCAGCTTATGCACCCCGTCACCGGTTGCCGCATCGGTAACCAGATTGGCATTGGCGGCAAGACTGCTGAGCGGACGGCGCAGGATGATGACGCCTTGAATATAGTTGATTTCGTAATCGCGCCCCTGCTCCAGAATTACGCGATCCGTAACCCGATCCGAAATGGGGTCGCGCGTTTCTACGGTAATACTTTCCGTGCCGGCGCTTACATCTTGTCGGCGCAAGAAAAAGGTACTGCCGCCGGTGCCGTCAAACACATCCAGTTGCGTCAGGCGGTCCGGTTGGGCACCAAACAGCTCTGCTTCGACACGGGGGGCACCATGGCTTGTTTGGCTTGGTGTGCGGTACACGAGCTGGGCACCATAACGGGTTACGGTATTGCGGTTATATTCGCCGCCGGTTACTTCGTTTTTGAAATCACCCCAGACAAAATAGCTGTTGTTTTTCTCGACCCGCAGATAAAATTTACCCGATGTGGGAGTGTTATCCACAAGGGTGGAATCGTCACCATAAACCGGATACAGATCTTCTGGATTGACCCGCAGCAACAGGTTGCGCGGATCTTTTTTATCAAAATTGCGCCACAACTCGGATAGGGCATCTTCGCCCGTGTCGGCGCTTGCCGTAATATCATATCCGGCAGCCGTGCGCCCTTTGGCGTAAAAGGCAAGGCGACCACGATTGTAGGTACCGGTTTCACGCCCAGGAAAACTGGTGTCTCTATACCCCAAGGTTAAATCGGCAATTGCCGTATAAAACCATTCACTTTTAGGCACGGTTACCTGTCGGGAAAAACTCAGCCCCCCCGATTGCACCGGCACCAGATGCGTGCCCACGGGTACAATCCGTTGTAACACAAACCGTCCGGAAGGGTCACTTACAGTCTGTTCCCCAAGTGCCGTTACGCGCTGCCCCGGCGCCAGATTTTGCCCGCTTAAGGTAATGCTACCGCCGCGCACAGGGATACCGCGTTTGGCAATTGTGTCGGTGCCTTCTTCAACATCAGAGGCATCTATATCACGCTCCGTTACCGGTTGGCGACGGGTTTCATCAAACCGCCCTTTGGCATCATAGACCCGATGCACAAATTCCAACGTTTCCACCTGTGGCAGTTGCACCTGAACCGTACCGTTAGCATCGATTGGAACCACACTGACAACTTTGGAAATGCCATGTTCATCCGTCGCAATCAAACGGATTTCTCCGCGTTCAATCCATGACGGATAGTTCAGCTCGCTTTTGAAAGAGGCCGTATTGCCGTCAATGGACAGCAGTTTAACATGCAGACGCGGGTCTACATTCAGGCCATCAAACTTCAACGAGAAATTTTTCGGGGTGATGCGCCCAAAGGAAAGTTTTTTGTTTCGTCGCCAATTGCGAACCAAGGCATCTTCGCCGGCAACCGGCTTACCATCCACAGCAATGACAAACCCTTTGGGTTTTTCAGGCCCTGCTTGGGCAGTGCCGCCAACAGGGATCAGCATCAGGGCTGTTGTCACCATAAGCAGGTTTTTACGAGTAACACGCACCATGGTTTTTTCACCATTCATATAGAAGGAACTATTCATCGCCAGCCTCCTTGGACCAGATGGTCTTCTCTATCTGGACCTTTGATCCGCCAGAACGGCGCCAAGCCTGTTGTATCGCTTTTTCAAAGCGTTTTAAATTGGCTTGGATCACAGCCTGCGCCTCGCCTTTTGGCTTGTAGATCAGCTCGACAAACACCTGTTGTCCCTTCAGGCTTTTCGCAACCCGCGTCAGGGCTTTTTTCAATGGCTCACTCAGCGCGCCCGTTGATGTAAAGGCACTGGCATCCAATTCAATTTCGATGCGCTTCATGATCGAGGCACCAAAGTTGATTTTGGCAAACTTACCCGCTGTCAGGCGCACAACCCGTGGATTTTCCGAGGTGACAGCATAGCCAACAGGTAATGATCTGGTGTCCAGTTTCAAGATAAAGTTGGAACCGATGTCCTTGGGTAATGCAGCACAAGGCACATGAAAACGCCCGTGCTCATCGGTGGTAATCAAATCACCGCGCGCTGTCACAACCCGTGAACCGGCAAGGCCCGGCTCGCCCTGATCGGGGTACCCATCGGCGTTCAAATCATCAAACACTCGGCCAATAATATCGGAACATTCAAACAGGGCATCCACCCGCAAACGCACGGTGGCAATGGCCACATTGGAAATGGTTTTTCCGCTCACCGGATCATAAACGGATGCACGGTTATGAAGGTCACCACTGCTGGCCGCCGATGTAACCCGCGCTGAATATGTTACGGTTGTTGTACTTCCGGCCAACAGATCACGGTTGTTCCAGTTCAACTGGTTTCCCGCAATCAGCGGCTCCAGCGACGCACCGTTCAGGGTCGCACCGGGGGAATACAGCACACCAGCGGGCAAGACATCCACCAGATCAACACCGTGGCGGTCAAATCCGGTTGCCGGATTTTCAAACGACAGCGTGTAGGTAACGGTTTCGCCGCGCACCACATCCTTTTTATCAGCCGTTTTAGTCGCAATCAGCGGGGCCGAAACCGCTGCGCAATCGCGCAATGGAACGTTGTTGCCAAAGATAGTGGGATCGCCGGCCTCGATATCAAAGCTGGCATAAAATGCGGGATTTGCAGCCGCAGAATAATTCGCAAGAACACCCGTACCGCCAAATTCGTTCGAACCGAGGTTACGAACAGCACCCGCGGCAAGGCCTGTGTAAACATCAACGGCATTTGTCACATCCAGTGGAGCCGCCGAAATCAACAGTGACGTAGAAGGAATACCGGAAGAAGGATATGTATAGTTAACAGAATAATGCCCCGGAGCCGTTACAAAAAACTGGAAGAACCCGTTTGAGCCATCCTGAACAATATTGATGTTGTTGCTCAGCCCAATACCGGAATTCGTTCCCAAAGGGCCTGTCACGGAAATGCGCCCACCAGACAGGATACGGCCATCTTCTTCGCAGTAGTAATATCCGGTAGGATCATAATCCTGCGCATCGACAATACCATCGCCGTCACGGTCTTTTGAGCTGGATTCCTGATTGTCAGGGTACCCGTCGCCGTCAGCATCCCCGAAATCCAGATTTGCCTCATACTCCACAGGCACAGAAGCTTCGATCGCATTTGCAACAGCTGTATTTATACCGCCAAGCGTTTCTTTGGTGCCTTCGTAGGTTACTTTCAACAGAACACTGCC
Organism: uncultured Marinosulfonomonas sp.; assembly: GCA_947311455.1. GTDB lineage: Bacteria > Pseudomonadota > Alphaproteobacteria > Rhodobacterales > Rhodobacteraceae > Profundibacter. Next base: position 6,153 of record CAMZKY010000122.1, read on the forward strand.
TTGTTCGCTCGGAGCCAGCAGCAAACCGTCACTGAACAATTCTGTATCATTCAACCCATCATAGGATACGTTTCCATTGTTGGCGAGCGTTGCCAACTGGTTCGGAGTATCTGTAAGTTTGAAACCGTTAACCCCGATCAATTCAACACTGTGCAGATTGCCCTGCCCGATAAAAGCCGCAAGATCATCTGTAATGTGAATATCGCTTTCGGTAACATTCCCCGTATTCGTTGCGGTGATGTCAAAAGTTGTTTCAAATACGGTTTGGAACAGAACGTTATGCTCAACGACAGATTTCATCAAATCCAGCGAGGCAACCTGATCGATTACATTCACGACGGGCGCGGCTATCTCGCCTTCTGTTGTGCCGGCTTCCGGATTGGTGGCACTGGCTTTCACCATGTTTGTCACACCGCCCGCATCAATCGCGCTTTGGGCAAGCGTATATTCGGCAGCATATTCCCAGATTTCATTTGCATCCAGTATACCATCACTATTCAAGTCACCGCTTACCAATTCAGGAGCTGCATCAAGCGAAAGCGGCTGTTGATTGGCGTCTGCAAAAGTATCATCAAGCACAACATTTGTCAGCGACGTGTTGCCTGTATTTGTGACCTGAATCAGATATGTAATTTTATCCCCGACCACTGGCGGGCTGGAAAGGCCACTGTCATCGGATGTTTTAACAACCTCCAGGCCGGAAACCCGCTGCAGCAATGTAACAGTTGGGTCATTGGTGGGATCACCATCAGTATTACCGGCAAGATCGGGCGTTTCAGTCGCTTCCGTACCTTCGGCGGAATCCGAAATATCGGTCAGGTTATCTGTTTCATTCGGCGTTGATGCCAGAGCTGTGGCCGAATTCTGCATGCCGCCCGCATCAATATCGGCTTTGGTCAAAACATAGCTGGCGGAAAATGTGGTGTCATCAACCCCGCCCGGGGTCAGGGTTGCAATCGGGCCGCCCGCAACCGTGCTGGTTGGATCCGCAAGGGATACATTGGTCAGGGTCACATTGCCGGTGTTTTCAACGCGGAAAGCGAAATTCAGGGTTTCGCCCACATCGGGGCGGCCATTGCCGTTGGCGTCGTCCAATACCCCTTGGTATTTGGTCAATTGTAAGGACGGCACGCCCGCCAGAATGGTTGTGGTCGGATCATCTATGCCGCTGGTAATTGGGTCGTCTGAATATTTGTCAACAATCACACCCTGCGCTGTATTGGCCGTGACAAACGCCTGGTTCACATATTTACCAGCATCGATGTCTGCCTGCGTCACCACATAGCTGGCTGTAAAGGTGGTATCATCCACCTGCGCCGGAACCATTTTGGCAATCGGGCTGCCGGTCACATTTGTTCGCGCGTCTGTTAATCCGATGTTAAACAGTGATACGTTACCATCATTTTCAATTCGGAATGTATAGGTGATTATATCGCCTGGCACGACAGGAGATGACAAGCCGGAAA
>CAMZKY010000123.1 GCA_947311455.1 uncultured Marinosulfonomonas sp.
CCATGCCGGACATCCCTGATTGAGTGTCAGCAACGGCTGCACTCGCAATAAGGGACCCCGAGCACAATATAGCTGTTAAAGCTGTTCTTACCGATTTCTTCATGTGTTAGCTCCTTCTAATAGTTTGCATGCCAACGGCAGAATTGCCGTCAGACACGCCTTTCCCCGAGGTTCCCCGGAAACTGTTGGTGATTTGGGTATTGCGGGTTTTATTCCCGATCGTGCCAACCGCGAATATCGTATGACCCCAGCATTCCGGGGTGGATAAACGGGTTGAACCACGCGCCTTGATCTTCCAAAAATCTAAGGCTTGCAGGGTATGGCGGTGTAACGCCAGTCAGCGCCAAACCATACCATGCACCATCTTTTTTAAACTCAGAAATTACAGGCGCGTCAACTGGGCGAACCGATGGCTCCACCCCTGCGATATGCTGGGAAAATGCTGGCGCCGTAACGCCGATCTGACCCACAACAAGCAGTGATACAAAAACGAAACGTCGCAAAATTTTACCCCCATCTTTTTCGTCTACAGAGCACAGACAGTGTGGAACCCCACACCCGCCGAACTTGAATGTCGGCACTATCTACATGCTCCATTACGACTCTTCTCTTATCATGGAAATTGGCGTAAAACATATTTTATTTAATGTTTATAATAAGTTAGGATGTTTTTAGAGGTTTGAATTTCTGACAAAATGTCCGGTTTAAAAATCTATGTCTGGTTGTTCTTTGAAAATCAGGGGATTTCTGCATGACAATTTGGCGCAGGCTTGACACATTTGGTCAGTGTGGCAGATTGCCGCACTTAAGCCGCGTCATTCCTGCGCTTGACCTTGGTTTCCAGAAGGAATTGATAGGTCTGGAAAACATAGGTTGAACATAAAAAGGAATATGAAAATGGCAGTCACACAGGGCATGATCGAGAAACTTCTTGCCAGTATTTCCCACCCCCGCACCGGACAAGATCTAATAACCGCCGATGTCATTCGCACGCTTTCTGTGGATCAGGGGCATGTCAAAATGGTTTTGGATGTAGAGGAGCAAGACGCCCAAGCTATGATACCGATTTCCGAACAAATCCAAACGCTGATCAACGCTGTAGAGGGCGTCACAGAGGTTTCGGTTCTGCTCACCGCCGAGCGCAAAAGCGACGCGCCGCCTAATTTGAAACCCAATCAAGGATTCGCCCCGCCCGAACACATCGAAGGCGTGAAAACCATCGTCGCCGTGGCCTCGGGCAAAGGCGGCGTTGGCAAATCCACGGTGTCGGCTAATCTGGCGCTGGCGCTGGCAAAATCAGGTTTAAAGGTTGGACTGCTGGATGCCGATATTTATGGGCCGTCGCAGCCCAAATTAATGGGAAGCAATGGCCGCCCCGTAGCGTTCAATGATCAACTGATCCCGATTGCCGCGCACGGGATCAAGGTGATGTCGGTGGGGTTCTTGATGGAAGAGAACCGTGCACTGGTTTGGCGCGGGCCAATCCTTGCCAACGCCATTCAACAGATGTTGCACGAGGTGGCGTGGGCACCGCTTGACGTTCTGGTGATTGACCTGCCGCCGGGCACAGGCGACGTGCAAATCACCCTAACGCAAAAAACGCCTGTTACCGGCGCGATCATCGTCACCACCCCGCAAGACGTGGCACTAATTGATGCGCGCCGCGCCATGGATATGTTCGAACAAACCGGAACGCCGTTGCTGGGGCTGGTGGAAAATATGTCAACCCACATCTGCACCCATTGTGGCGAAGAAGACGATGTATTTGGCCACGGCGGCGGCGAGGCGGAGGCCAAAGCTCATGGTATTCCGTTTCTGGGGGCGCTTCCGTTAACGCGGGTTCTGCGCGAAACATCCGATCAAGGCACACCGATTGTGGTGGCCTTTCCCGAAAGTGCCGAGGCGATACGTTTTGTTGAAATCGCCGATAAGCTGGCAAAGGTTTTGAAGATATAACCGCCGCTAAATCGGGTTGGCAGGCTACTGGTATGCCTGCCGCAACGATTCCACGATTCCGGAATTCTGGTTCTTTTATATCAATCTATTAACCCGCGCATTTACCGCACCGTTCGCGCTGTTGGCCTGCCGAATCAAGGAAATGTGCCATATGTTTGCAATACTCGGGAATTGGCGAGAACCAGTCAGGCGCATCCACATTAAACTGACAGCTCAGCGTATTACCCACCACAACCGAAGGCTTGCCGCGATACTTGCCAGGACGCCGTTTATAGACAATCTGGGCTTTGATATCCAAGGTGGCCGAGATGTTTTGCGCAAGGCTATCTATTTACCAGCTGTGGTCGTCACACGATTTAATCCAGATATGAAAATGAAATATCAGGAATTGATTGCCAACGGGAAATGCGGGGAAAATGCGCGGTTAACAAATTAAAATTCGCGCCCTACCCAATAGCCGATAATCATGAGGATAACCCCGAAAGAGGCTTTAATAACCGCGGCTTTACGGCTTGGTCGAGCACATTTTGGGGAGGTTGCGACACGTTTCGTAAGTGCCACCTCCGCCATCGCGGGCAAATGCGGCCCAAACTTTGATAAAATCCGCATGGTTTTCACCAGATCTTTCATCATTGCCTTAGGGCCAAGGGCGTTTTTGATATAGTCGCCAACCACCGGATGCGCCACTTCCCAGATATTGATTTGCGGGTTTAATGACCGCGCCACGCCTTCAACAACCACCATGGTGCGTTGCAACAGGATCAGCTCGGTTCTGGTTTCCATGCCGAATCTTTCCGTCACTTCAAACAGGTAGCTAAACAATTTCCCCATTGATATTTGCGAGGCGTCCATGCCGAAAATCGGCTCGCCCACTGCGCGTAATGCCTGCGCAAATTCTGCCACATCACGATCAGCCGGCACATATCCCGCCTCAAAATGCACATCAGCCACGCGGCGGTAATCACGTTGGATAAAGCCGATCAGAATTTCGGCGTAAACGCGGCGAGTATATTCATCAATCCGCCCCATGATCCCAAAATCATAGGCAATGATATCGCCATTTGCGGCAACCTTCAGATTGCCTTGATGCATATCAGCGTGAAAATATCCGTCGCGCAAGGCGTGGCTAAGGAATAGTTGTAAAACCCGCTCGCCCAAAATGGTGCGGTTATGCCCAGCTGCGTCCAGCGCGTCATTATCGCCGAGAGGTAGCCCGTCGGCCCAACCCATTGTCATCACACGTTTGGCCGAATATTCCCATTTGGCTTCGGGTACTTGAAAGCCTGCATCATCTTTGGTGGTTTGGCCAAATTCAGAACAGGCCGAAGCTTCGCTGCGCAGATCTAGTTCGTGCGCAACCACCCCGTCGAAATGTTCAATTACATCATACGGGCGCAAGCGGCGCGAGGCTGGTGAAAAGAATTCAATTACCCCCGCCGCAAAATAAAAGGCGTCGATATCCTTGCGGAAATCCTTTTCGATCTCCGGGCGCAAGACCTTAACCGCAACTTCTTCGCCGGTATCGCGCAATACCGCATGGTGCACCTGTGCAATAGACGCCGCCGCAACGGGTTCGCTGAATTCGCTAAAAATTTCCTCAATCGGTCTGTCCAGTTCCTCCTCAACACTGGCTTTGGCCAATTCGATCGAAAACGGCGGCAGTTTATCCTGCAAAACCCGTAGCTGCGCGGCCAGCTTATCGCCCACCATATCAGGACGGGTCGATAGCACCTGACCGAATTTGATATAGGCAGGGCCAAGCGCCTGTAGGGCGCGGGTTTCAGGGGGCAACGCCGGATCACCCTTTAACCCCAGCCATTTAAACGGCCAACCCAGCACCCGTGCTGTAATGCGCAAAGGCAGCGGCGCATCCATCGCCTCAAGCACGAGTTTAAGCGCGCCGGTACGTTCAAACGTGGCCGCAGTGCGCACCAATCGCCAGATATTATGAGGGCCGCGCATCTGCTAAATTTTCCAACCAGAATGCAGGGCAGCAATGCCCATAGACAAGTTGCGATATTTTGCATTGGCAAACCCGGCATCACAGATCATCTGCAAAAATGTTTCCTGATCCGGAAACTTGCGAATTGATTCCACAAGGTATTGATAAGAATCCGCGTCATTGGCGATCAGCTTGCCCAGTTTCGGGATCACATTAAACGAATACAAATCATAGGCTTTTTGCATCATATCATTGGGGATTTGGCTAAACTCAAGCACCATTAAACGCCCCCCCGGGCGCAGCACACGGTGGGCCTCGCTTAATGCGTCGGCAATGCGGGTCACGTTTCTAATGCCAAAGGAAATGGTGTAAACATCAAAGGTGTTGTCTTTGAACGGCAGCGCCATCGCATCCCCGACAACCCAATTCAGGCTTTCGGCCATTTTGCCAGCTTCGGCGCGTTTCGCCCCCTCGATCAACATCGGTTCGGTTAGATCCAGAACCGTGGCATGCCCTGCGCCAGCACGTTTTAAAAACCGAAACGAAATATCACCCGTACCGCCAGCAACATCCAGCAGTTTTTGCCCCGCCCGCGGCGCAAGCCAATCCATCATCGCGTCTTTCCAAATCCGATGAATGCCCATCGACATGGCGTCATTCATCACGTCGTATTAGCTGGCCACATTGGAAAAAACCCCGTGAACCATGCCCGCCTTGTCGTCTTCGGCGACGGTTTTAAAACCAAAATGGGTGGTGCGTTCTGATGTGTTGCTCATTGGCTTGTCTTCCTTGATACTGACGCCTCTTATAAACGCCCTGTCGCGCGTTACAATGAAAGGTAGCACCATCATGCCAGAATTACCCGAGGTCGAGACAGTCCGTCGCGGTTTGTTGCCCGTGATGGAGGGAAAAATGATCGTTGCAGCTGACGTGCGCCGCCCAGATTTACGTTGGCCGTTTCCTGAAAACATGGCAGCACGCCTAACAGGGAAAACCATTACACAACTGCGCAGGCGGTCAAAATACATATTGGCGGATTTATCGTCCGGTGAAACCTTGCTGATTCATCTGGGGATGTCGGGAAAAATGACGATTTCCTTAGGGCCGAATCACCCCGAAACTCTGAAACACGATCATGTTGTGTTTGACATGCAAGGCGGCGCGCGCGTGGCGTTTAACGATGCACGCCGTTTCGGGGCGATGGATTTATGTGCAACCGATCAGATCAACGATCACAAGCTTATCGCCAGTATCGGGCCAGAACCTTTGGGAAATGTGTTTCATGACGAGTATCTGATTGCGCGGTTCAAAGGTAAAAAAATGCCGATCAAAACCGCGCTGTTGGATCAACGCATCGTGGCGGGGCTTGGTAATATTTATGTGTGCGAAGTGCTGCTGCGCAACAAAACCAACCCCACGCAACCGACAGGCCAAATCAAACCCGCAAAGATTCGCCAAATGGTGCCAATTATCCGTGATGTTTTGAATGAGGCAATCGAGGCTGGCGGTTCATCGTTAAAAGATTATCGCCAAACCGACGGCGAACTGGGATATTTTCAACACAGTTTTAAGGCCTATGGGCGCGAGGGTGAACCGTGTTTAACCGATGGATGTAAAGGGAAAATCACCCGAATCACCCAATCCGGAAGGTCAACTTTTTACTGCCCGCAATGCCAAAGATAGCTTGAACACCCGCGAATAGATGTTAAGGATTTTGGTCAACCGAAGCAACACGGCAAATACACATGGCTTACGAAACTATCATTGTTGATATCGACGACCACGTCGCACTTATCAAACTAAACCGCCCCGACGCTCTAAATGCGTTAAACAGCCAGATGCTGGTCGAGCTGGCAGACGCCTTAAAATCCATCGAAGCCAACAAAAAAGTGCGCTGCACAGTTTTGACCGGATCGGAAAAAGCATTTGCTGCTGGCGCGGATATCAAGGAAATGTCGGAAAAATCATTTGTCGATATGTTTATGACAGATTTCTTTGGCCCCGAAACCGAACAGCTTTTGAAAGCGCGCAAGCCTATCATTGCGGCAGTGTCAGGTTATGCCCTTGGTGGCGGCTGTGAATTGGCGATGATGTGCGATTTCATCCTGTGTTCCGACACTGCAAAATTTGGCCAACCCGAAGTTAATCTTGGCGTAATCGCCGGCATCGGCGGAAGCCAGCGCCTAACGCGGTTTGTTGGAAAATCCAAAGCCATGGAAATGAACCTGACTGGCCGCTTTATGGATGCAGAAGAAGCCGAGCGCTCAGGATTGGTCAGCCGAATCATCCCCGCTAAAAAGCTGGTTGAGGAAGCATTGTGCACAGCAGGTAAAATTGCCGAGAAATCCATGCTGACAACAATGGCTGTCAAAGAGGCGGTGAATCGATCATATGAAACCACCCTGCGCGAGGGCTTGTTATTTGAACGCCGCCTATTCCATTCGCTGTTTGCAACCGAAGATCAATCTGAAGGCATGAACGCCTTTATGGAAAAACGCGAGGCACAGTTTCGCGGAAAATAATTCGCATCACTTTTGTCTTTCAATCCGGCTGATTCTACACTATAGGCCACCCTACATGCGTGTGAGGCCCGCTCTTTTGGCCGGACGACCGGTATATAAACCCGGACGGGGCTCTTTTGCGCAACAGAAATTGTAACTGACCCCTGAAAGGGAACCGCACCATGGCAAATTCGCCCCAAGCAAAAAAACGCGCCCGTCAAAACGAGCGTCGCTTTCAAGTAAACAAAGCCCGCCGCTCACGCGTTCGCACTTATTTGCGTAAAGTAGAAGAAGCCATCGAATCCGGCGACGCAGCTGCGTCCAAAGCCGCTCTTCAGGCGCTTCAGCCTGAACTGATGCGCGGTGTATCCCGCGGTATTTTTCACAAAAACACTGTGGCGCGTAAAATGTCACGTTTGTCCAAACGCGTTAAAGCACTGGGCTAAAACCTACACGACTCATTCGAATTCAAAGGGCGCAAACGGTGGTTTGCGTCCTTTTGTCATTTTGCTATTTTTTTTGGGAATCTGATCAAAAAACCACAAAAATCTGATTCTCGTAGATTCGTTTTGACTAATTTAGAGTCAACAAAGAAGATCAGTTGCAAGGCCCGCGCAACGCTTGCTAACTTACCCAAGCGATTCACATCGTTTGGGGGGACATACACCAAGCATGATCAAGAAAGACGCTTTTGAAACCGGCGGAATATTCATGATTATGCTAGGCTGATGTTCAGAATAATGGGGCCTGTATGCCCATGCTTCTGTTCAGAAGATGCGAAGCTGTTGGGACAGCTACAGCAGTGGAATGTCTTTAATCGTTTAATATCAAGAAAGCGGCAGTGTTGGCCGCTCATGGATGTTTTGCACCCAAATGAGGGCGGTGTGGGAATTATTAATGGATTATATGGATTTGGTGTGGGGCACTATTTTCGTAATAATCAATGCGCGTAGCGCTGAAATGAGACACGAGAATGACAAACGAGATTTGGGGACAAGTTCAAAAACAGATCGAAGAAACTGTTGGGAAGAACAATTACACAACTTGGATTGCGCCACTTACATTTTCTAAAATCGATGCGGGAATTGCCACATTCCACGTTCCGACACAGTTTTTTGGAAATTGGGTTCAGCGAAATTATGGTGAAACCATCCATGCGCGCCTATCCACAGTCGACCCGTCCATATCGAGAGTAGAGTTTGTTGTCGTAAAACCGACTGCGCCCGCCATGTCAGGCCGTGGTGCACAATCAAACCGAACCTCGGTGGTTAAGTCCAAAGAATTGCCCGGCGCCGCAATTGATTCCAGATTTACCTTCGAAAGCTTTGTGGTTGGAAAGCCGAATGAACTGGCGCACGCTGCTGCAAAACGCGTAGGCGAAGGCGGGCCCGTAACATTTAATCCGCTTTTCCTATATGGCGGTGTCGGCTTGGGCAAAACGCACCTGATGCACGCCATCGCGCACGAGCTGAAAAACAGCAGTCCCGATCTGAATGTAGTTTATCTGTCAGCCGAACAATTCATGTATCGTTTCGTGCAGGCCCTGCGCGAACGAAAAATGATGGATTTCAAAGAATTGTTCCGGTCTGTTGATGTACTAATGGTGGATGACGTACAGTTTATCGCCGGCAAAGAAAGCACCCAGGAAGAATTTTTTCATACCTTCAACGCATTGGTAGATCAGGGTAAGCAAATCATTATTTCCGGCGATACATCCCCCGGTGAAATCAAAGGGCTGGATGACAGGATCAAATCGCGCTTGCAGTGCGGGTTGGTCGTTGATCTTCACCCTACAGACTACGAATTGCGACTTGGGATATTACAACAAAAAGTCGAACAATATCGCGGCGAATATGCCGCGTTGGTAATCGACGATGGCGTGCTTGAATTCCTTGCGCTGCGCATTTCGACAAATGTGCGCGTGTTGGAAGGTGCCTTAACCCGCCTATTTGCGTTTGCGTCCCTTGTCGGACGTGAAATCACAATGGAGTTGGCCAAGGATTGCCTGGCCGATATTTTACGCGCATCGGATCGCAAAATCACCATCGAAGAAATTCAGCGCAAGGTCAGCGAGCATTACAATATTCGCTTTAGTGAAATGGTTGGCCCACGTCGCCACCGTACGATTGCGCGCCCGCGTCAGGTTGCTATGTACTTATCTAAACACATGACCTCTCGCTCTCTTCCAGAGATCGGGCGTCGGTTTGGTGGACGCGATCATACCACCGTCATGCACGGCGTTCGCAAAATCGAAGAGCTTAAAGCAATAGATAACCAGATTTTCGAAGATTTGGAGCTTTTACGCCGTACACTTGAGGCATAATTACCTCTAAACCCTTGACGACCACCTGATAACGTCGGACATTCCAAAAAAGACTTGAGCGGAACGTGAAATCGTATAATTTCGACGCCCCGACACCTGTAGGAGCAATGGGTATGAAAATCAGTATTGAACGCAGTGCGCTGCTAAAAGCAATGTCACAGGCGCAGTCTGTTGTTGAGCGCCGCAACACCATACCGATCTTGGCAAATGTGCTGATCGAAGCCGAGGGCGAAGCTGTAAGTTTTCGTGCAACAGATCTTGATATTGAAGTGATCGACAAAACGTTAGCACAGGTCGAACGCGCTGGCGCAACCACTGTTTCCGCTGTTTTGCTCCATGAAATTGTGCGAAAACTCCCTGACGGCGCTTTGGTTCAGCTTGCCGATGACGGTGCATCTGGACGCCTAACAATTGAGGCTGGCCGCTCCAATTTTTCGCTTGCGACATTGCCAAAGGAAGATTTTCCAGTAATGGCCTCGTCTGAATACGCTGCCAATTTTTCTGCCAGAGCATCGGTCTTACGCCGCCTGTTTGATAAAACAAAATTTGCCATTTCAACCGAGGAAACCCGTTACTATTTGAATGGCGTTTATATGCATGTTTCCGATGTAGATGGTGGAAAAGTTTTGCGTTGCGTTGCCACCGATGGCCACCGTTTGGCCCGCGTCGATTCTGAATTGCCAGCAGGTGCCGAAGATATGGTCGGCGTGATTGTTCCACGTAAAACAGTGAATGAGCTTAACAAACTGCTTTCTGATGACGACGCACAAATCGCAGTATCAGTTTCAGAAACCAAGATTCGTTTTGCTACGCCGGAAATCACCCTTACCTCCAAAGTTATTGATGGGACTTTCCCAGATTACACCCGCGTAATCCCATCCGGAAATACTAAAAAACTGGAAGTGGATGCGGCCGAATTTGCCAAAGCGGTTGATCGTGTTGCAACAGTTTCATCAGAGCGTTCGCGCGCTGTGAAGCTTTCTCTTTCCGAAGACAAGCTTGTTCTGTCTGTTAACGCCCCTGACAGCGGTGCTGCCGAAGAAGAGCTTGTTGTGGCCTATGGCGACGAAGCGCTGGAAATTGGGTTTAACGCCAAGTATCTGCTGGAAATCGCATCACAAGTTGACCGTGAAAATGCTGTATTTATGTTTAACTCTTCCGGCGATCCTACGTTGATGCGTGAAGGGAATGACTCATCTGCAGTTTACGTCGTTATGCCGATGCGGGTTTAAAAGGCTGAATTCGGCACCGTATAATGATTGGGCACCCCTATGACCAATCGCTTAGCACTTACCAAAATCCAACTTTCACATTTTCGTTCGCATAAAGCGTTTATTTTGGAAACGGATGGGCGCCCTGTTGCCATTACGGGAGCCAACGGGGCTGGAAAAACCAATATTCTTGAAGCAATTTCAATGTTGTCACCTGGGCGCGGCCTAAGGCGCGCTAAAGCCGAACACATTAGCCGAAAACCCGAAAACTTGGGATGGAAAATGTCGGCAATTCTTGAAAATTGTGATCGAACATATGAAATCGAAACTCGGTCTGATCATGGTGCTCCACGTCAAGTTCGGATAGATGGGAAAATCATACCACAAATCGCACTGGGTAAAATTACGCGCATGTTGTGGTTGGTGCCATCAATGGATCGACTGTGGATCGAAGGTGCCGAAGGGCGGCGGCGTTTTCTGGATCGGATGACGTTCAGCTTTTCCCCCTCCCATGGCGAAACGGTATTGGCCTATGAAAAAGCAATGCGTCAACGCAACCGGCTGCTTAAGGATGGCCAATCTGATTCAGGCTGGTATGGGGCGCTAGAAATGCAAATGGCGCGTGCTGGTGTTGCAATCATACAAAATCGGCACGGTACGATTGCACGGATAAAGCAAGCTCAGCACAAGGCCAAAACCACATTTCCCGCAGCAAATCTCTGGCTGTCTCACGCGGAAGGCACCCCCCAAGATCCTGACATTGACACCCTGTCCGCAGCGTTTCGACACAGCCGCCCGCGCGATTTGTTGGCAGGGCGAACATTGGTTGGCCCACACCGCTCTGATTTATGTGCGGAATATTCCGAAAAGGATATGCCAGCGCAGGAATGTTCAACTGGCGAACAAAAGGCACTGCTTGTTTCGTTGATGTTGGCAAACTGTCGCGCACTGAAATCCGAAATCGGGGTGTCGCCGATCTTGCTGCTTGATGAAATCGCGGCCCATCTTGATGTGGACCGTCGCGCGGCACTGTATGATGAAATTTGCGATTTAGGGACACAAGCATGGATGACCGGCACCGAAAAATCGCTTTTTGATTCTCTGGGTGAAAGGGCGATGTATTTAGACATAACCTAAATTTTCTGTTGCTGCGAAAGCTTTTGAATCACCTGCTTCTTCCCAAAAGCTGCTTTTGCAATGTCTGTCTGAACGGCTTTTTTGACCCTCAAATTGGCAAGCTCCATATTGATTTTCGCGATCTGGCTTTGCTGCCAAAGTAGCCATTTCTGATCCGCCCCCGATACCAACGCAAAATCAGCGCTGCCCAGATGGGTTAGCGTATCAACACGCCGTTTCTTTTCCGTTCTTATCAATTCAATAGTGTTGGTTCGTTCGTCAATCTGATCCTGTATTGTGCGCAGCTTTGCCAACTCCACATCTAGCCCCATTTGCGTCACCGTTATCAGATCATCTACGCGCTTATTCATTGTTTGACTGTATCACTGTTTTTGTTTTTTCGCGCAACGCCTCGGCAAACCGAATTGCCGCGGCGACGGCTTGGTAATGTTCACTTTGAATTTCTTGGCCCAACTCTACTGTTGCAAAAAGCGCCCGTGCCGTTGGTGGGTCGCGATGGATGGGAACCCCGGCTTCGGCGGCAACTTCGCGAATGCGCGCCGCAATTTCATCCACGCCTTTTGCGATACAGGCGGGTGCCCCGCCCACCGCACGATCCCATTTCAAAGCCACCGCATAATGTGTCGGGTTTACCACGATTACATCCGCAGTTGGCACTTCGGCAAGCATCTGGTTCATCGCAATTTCATAGCCCTTTTGGCGGCGCTGTTGTTTTGTGTGCGGATCACCTTCGCTTTGTTTGGATTCATCCGTCATCTCTTTGCGAGACATCATATTCTTTCGCTGATGTTCTTTTTGCTGCCACAAAAAATCAACGGCACCAATCGACAGCGCAATCAACAAAACAATCGACAAAAACTCGATGATCAAACTCAATAGAACAACCGACACCATCGGCCCGTTCAATTGAATGGTATTCAATATCTCTGGAATTTTGCCTTTTAGAAACACAGTTAGCGCGATCGAGTATATCAAAAGTTTGGCAAAGCTTTTTGCGAATTCAAACAAGCCTGCCCGGCCAAACTTATTTTTGGCGTTCGATAAGGGGGATATACGCGAAAGCTTGAAAGCAAGTTTTTCCGGCGCAACAACAAAACTGCGTTGGGCAATGATAGTCAGCAACACCAAAGCCGCAGGGATGGCAAACCATGGAGTAAGCCCTTGCAGCAAGTGTTGGCTAATATCACCACTTATTGGCTTAGCACTATCTTGGAAAAAACTGCGTGATAAGAAATCAGATTGTTCAACCATTCCCGCCAATGTTGCGCCAATTGACTTAAGCGAATCTGAACCCATTGTCATAGCAACCAGTAAGATTCCAAAGTATGATGCGGCCGTATTTAGGTCAGTCGACTTTGCAATTTCTCCGCGCTTTCTAGCGTCGTCAAGCTTCTTTTGGGTTGCCTGAAATTGCTTTTCGCTATCATCGTCTGAACCGCTCATTTTGCCGCTCCGAATGGATCAGACAGATAGACCAGTAGCTCCTGCGACCAAACATGCAAAAGAATAGGTACCACAAGAAACATCAGCATTAGGCCACCCGCGGTAATCGCTGGCGCACCGATAAACGCTACCATTAGCTGCGGCATTGCACGATTGATAACGCCAAGCGCAACATTGTAAATCAGCGAGGCAATTACAAAAGGCGCTGCAAGCGTGAAGCCCATAGAAAAAGCCCGCGCAACTTGTGAAATGCCCCAATCTGTTAAAATGCGCGCTGCCGGAAATTCACCCGCAGGCAGGATATCATAAGAATATATGATCACGCGCGCAATTTGGATATGCAACCCATTCATCACAGCAATGGCTAAGCCACCGAAAACCAAAAGATGGCCAATTGCCGGCTGAGGGTCGACGGTTGAACCGCCCCCAAAAATCTGTGAAAGAGAGGTAGATTGCGCTGCAATAGAGCCTGCCGTTTGAAGAGCCAACACGAACAACCGAAGCCCAACCCCCAACGCCAAACCCGCAATTACCTCGGTTGCCAAAAGCACCGCAGGGAATTGTTCTGCTTGTGCGAAGGGAACGAGCATATCAGAAACCACTGGCATAACGATAACTGTGAACATGATCGTAACCAGCAATCGCACGCGTTGAGGCACAGATCGTTCCCCAAAAGCCGGAAGCAAAGCTACAACTGCTCCAACGCGGAGGAAAACAATAAACCCCACCACCGCTTGATCTCGGCTTAATCCTGAAACCAATTGCAAAAGCTCAGTCATGTAGCCACGAGGCCCACAAGAGAGGGACGAACATCTGCGCCGATTTCTTCAAATGAAAATACGGGATTTTGAATACCTTTTGCCGCGAGCACGGTTCGAATAAACCGCCGTCGCGTATGTGTTGTTGCAATGGCAGGGTAAACACCAGATTCGGAAGCAGATGCTATTTTTTCAGCAACATTATTTGCAAGCCTATTGAATTTTTCGGGCGGTAGGGCCACATCGATTTGCCCACGCTCGCCTTCTATTTGATATGTATTGAAAACCTCTTCCCAATCTGGCGCAAGCTGAATCAGTGGAACGGTGCCATCCGCTCGTTTCACTTCGGCAATCAATTGAAACCCCAAGCGCCGGCGAACATGTTCACAAATCTGTTCCGGCGATTGGTAGATTTGCCGTGCCTCCGCGATTGCTTCCAAAATAAGGGGTAAATTGCGAACAGAGACCCGCTCTTCCAACAATAAGCGCATGATGGTTACTAGCAATTCAACAGGCACCTTTTCAGGGATCAGTTCTTCAAGCAAGTTTTGATTGGCTTGCGCCCGTGATTCATCCGACAGATTCACAAACTCATCCAGAAGCTTTCTAAGAACCCTTAGCGTTAACAGCCTTGGGAAATTTGCTTTAATGATCTCAAGAAGATGTGTCGCCAGCACTTCAGTGGAAGAAACGATCGTGACGCCCAAAAGCGCAGCCTCTTCTTGCTCGTTGTTAGATATCCAACGGGCAGGAGCTCCGTAAACTGGTTCACTCACGTCTTCCCCGGCGGGCAAAAGCCCTGGATCTTCCGGCAAAAGGGCCAGAGCATTTTCCGGCCGCAAAACATCGCGGGCCTGCTCTACGCCCTGCACTTTGATCACATACGTGCCTGTTGGTAATGACGCATCATCCGTTAAGCGGATTTCTGGTAATATCAAACCAAATGACGACGCAACATGTGTTCTCATATTTGCAATTCGCGCATCCAGCCCCGTTGCTGGATCCAAAACCATACTTACCAAATCTGGCGCAAACTCCACATGGATATCATCCAGATCAAGCAGGTCACCCATAGGGGTGACAGATGGTTTCATACTATCCTCATCAATTTCAATTTGTGTTGCTTGATCTTTTTCTTTGGTGGATTTTCTGACAAACCACGCGGCGAAGCCCAATGCGCCAGATCCGGCAATAAAGGGCGCAAACGGCAACCCGGGCACCACAGCAAATATTGCCATCAACAATGAAACAGTCATCAGCGCAGGTGGATATTTCCCAAGTTGAGAAAACAGTTCCAAATCCGCTGTCCCTTTTAATCCGCCACGCGCCAGCAAAAGGGCCGATGCAATCGAAATAATCACAGCTGGAATTTGTGAAACCAAACCATCCCCGATCGTTAAAATCGCATAAGTGTGGAGTGCGTCTGAAAATGTCATGCCATGCATAACGATACCCATGATTAAACCCATCACAAGGTTTAACAGGGTAATCAATAATCCAGCCACCGCATCACCTTTTACAAATTTGGACGCCCCATCAAGAGAGCCGAAAAAGGTGGTTTCCGCTTGATCATTTTCGCGCCTAAATTTGGCTTCTGTGTGGTCAATAGCGCCTGCCGACATATCACTATCAATCGCCAACTGTTTTCCCGGCATTCCGTCAAGCGCAAAGCGGGCACCGACTTCTGCCATACGTGCGGCACCTTTAGTGATGACGATAAAATTGACGATGATCAAAACGCCAAATACCACCAACCCCATAAAAACGCTGCCACCCATCACAAAATTGGCAAAACCTTCGATGACATCACCCGCCGCGTTTGTTCCTGTATGCCCTTGGCCAATAATCAGTTTGGTAGAGGAAACATTTAGCGACAATCGTAACATTAGAGACGCTAAAAGGATGGTTGGAAAAACTGAAAAATCCAAAGGGCGTTCTATAAATAATGTGATCGTAAACATCAAAATCGCTAGGGCGAATGAAACAGCCAACCCAATATCCAACACCCACGCAGGCATTGGTAAAATCATCATCACAATTACAGCCAATAAGGCCAGTGCCAACAAAACTGTTGGTTGAAAAATTGCGATCAGAATGTTTTTTGACTTATCCATCAACAGCTCCAAACGGAATAAATCGACGCGCTGCTTGGGTTGTGTTCAACGGCACCAAAGATCCCAACATCGCCGGGCGATCACTGGCTCTAAGAAGTGGGAAATTATTTGTACGTGTCGGGGTTTGGTTTTGCAGAATTGGCGCGTTGCCGCCTTTGGCTGCGACTGCAATGCTTGCCTCAACCGGAGAATTCGTTAATTGCCGTCGCACCGATACAAACCGTTTTTCGTATTTTGAGGCATACTTTTCTGTCCTGGAATGGAACGCGCCCGCGGCTTTGCTCCAGCTTCCTTTTTCGTTAAACAGCGTTAGCAAAAACCGTGCTGCATAGAGCGCGTTTATAGTGGGATCAAACATGTCTTCGATCGAAGCGAATTCTTGACCATGCCATTTGTAATTGATTTGAAAACAGCCGATATCAAAGCTGCGTGCGCCACGCTTGTAGTTCTTATAGACAAAAGTACGGGCTTCATCCTCTGAATCAAACCAAAAACCTTTACCCTCCATATTTACCGTCCATGGCCACGGGTTAAGCGTACCACTGCGCTGCCGGCCCGTTTCAACCCGCGTGACCGCTTGCAGCACACCGATTGGAACACCTGTTTTTTGTGCTGCGATCGCCGCAGCAGTATCACAAATTTGCTTCGTTGGTGTGGCCGCTTGAATAAATTCAGTTCGAAAAACGATCAAGGTAACCACAATCAGAAATGTGCGCGTAATCGAACGGCAATATGATTTAGGTTTCACTTATTATCTCGCAATTCTTGCAAACATTTAACTAATTAGTACGATGAATGAATTGATAAAAAGTTATTGAATTAGCGTTTGGTGGAAGTTTATTGAAGTAACTATTCCCTCACTAGCCCGTACTTTTCCATTAATTCGGTCATAGCAATCTGCGTCTTTTTGCTATTTTCCAGGCTTGCCTGCGCGCGCGCGATTAGTCCGTTGGGCATATCGTTTTGATCGCTAAGATCGGTTTGCATTAGTTGTGCGGCAACTTTTTCAATGCCCCCCCCAACGAGCGCTATTTTCTGCCAATCCCCTATTTCCCAAAGCAATTCATCTACTTTCCTCTGATCTAAAAGTTCTGAATATTCATCAATTGCTTTTTGAACTTGCCCCAACAATCGATACGCTTGGGCACGAAGGCGTATGGCAGGCTCTTTTTGTTGATTTTCGATTAGTAAAATTGCTTTTTCCGGATCGCCTTCCGCAATGGCTATCTCTGCAAGAATCAATGCTTCCTCTGCGCTTGGCTGGCCTTTCAGTTGAATCATCTCTTTTGCCAAACTCGGAATCCCTTCTGAAATAAGGCGCTTGGCGGCCAGCAGGCGCGTTTGTGAAGAGATTGGAAAATCAGACAACTGCTTTTGTGTAGCATAAACCAGCTGAATAAAATCATCCGCCGAAGCATATTCTGTCGCCTCTTGTAGCAAAGAGCCCCACATCTTGGCCTTTTGTGATAAAGTCGTATGCGAGGAAAGCTCCAGTTCATTTAGGGAATGGACTGCTTGGGGAAACATATTCTTTTGTCCTTGCGCGACAATTATAAGAGCCTGAAGAGCTGCACCTTGATCGGTTTCTCGTTGCTCAAATACCATGGCTTGTGCCGTTAAAAGAAGTTCTGAATCAATGTCTTGACGCCGGCGCGTTAAATCGTCCAGCCTCGCTATCAATGCCGTTATTGAAAATGTCCCATCTTCCGCAATAACTTCTTCAAGTAGTGTTGTGGATTCTCTCTCCAAGCCACGCTCGTGGTTTAGTTGCGCCTCTAAAAGTTTCATTTCCGAGGTTGGTTCGCCATTGGTGCGAACAATCGCATTTCGCAGCGTTCGAGCAGTTCTGATATCTCCAATATCAACAAATTTTTTGGCCAACCTTGGGCCCAAAAGCTTGCGCAAATGTGAGGGTAACTCTGCAAAGCTTTGAATCACGGCGGGGCGGTTTATAAACGGCGCGGTTGCCAAAGTATTAATCGATAATGCGGCCCAAAGTGCAGAACGTCCATCACAACCAATTTGATCATCAAATATTTTGTTTTCCGAATAGGTATTATCGTCCATAATTTCGGCCAAGCGGGCTAGAATTTTTGGAGTACTCGGAATTGCATCAAATGCTCTATATGCTGCAATTGCTTCGGCACCAAAACCTGCATACAGATTCGCTTGAATAAATCTGGTTAGTGCTTTCTGGTCGACTTGGTCAAATTCCAAAGTTATCTTTCCACGTTCCAACGCGATTCGATCAAAAATAGCATCCGAGTCTCCCCATGTTGAAATGTCTAGCACGTCGTCCCGCAAGCACGTTGCCCCTTGGTCGGTAAGGTTTTGGCTTACTGGTGTTTGTGATCGCTCCCGATCGACACTTGTTTCAACATGGATATTCACATGCGAAGACACATCTTCTACAGGCTCACTTTCCTCTACTTTTATGGGGGAGGTGCCTTGGATTTTCACAATTTCAGTACGTTCAGGGAGCATTTTTGTCTCTAACAAACCCTGAGAAGCCGCTTTGCTAAGTTGTCGCAAAACCTGTCCTCGAATATCCGAAATGCGTTTGTCTTGCTCACGGATTTGAGCGGCGGCTATCGGTTCTTTGGTTTCTGGTTGGTGGCTAGCGAATACGCCAACACGCGGCAGATCTTGTCTGGCAAAAGCATCGCCAAAAAATGGCATCGCAGGTGGTGATTGTTGCGGCAGGTTGTCACCAGCAATTTCAGCACCTTCACCAATGATTTTAACCGTCAAAAACCCAGGTCTGTATTCATAGGCCTGCGCCTCACATTCACAAGCAAGCTCAATTCTAATTCTTGAGCCATTATCCAAAGCTGAAACCGTTTGAATACGTCTTCGCGACATATTTTTAAATATCTCTGATACATCAATTTCATCATTCATTTTTGAAAATATGATGTCATACCCATTGGCAGTTTTTTCTAGCTGCCATGGTGCTGGATTGGGGAGCACAAATGATAAGCGTGAAAAATCATTTTTATCTTCGGACTGTACAACTACCGTTTCCGAACGTGAAGCGTTTGCCAATGCAAGCCAGAAAGCCAATATCCAAAATAGCTTCACGCTGCACCTTGCTTAACAAGCTTTAACGCTTCTTCAAGCTCCCCATAGCTTGGGCGACAATGACCGGGTGTATTTTGACGACCGACTTCGATGCATATATTTGTTGCGTGATTATATAGGTTAGCCACCAAAACTTCCCGAATTAACTGATAGAAGTGGCCATCCTCTTTAATGACAGATTCAACTCTCGCAGCAAACGGCCCAACCAAACCATAGGCAACAAACACGCCCAGAAAGGTTCCAACAAGAGCGCCACCAATCAATTTACCAAGAATTTCGGGGGGCTGATCCAGCGACCCCATGGTTTTGATAATCCCTAGAACCGCCGCAACAATTCCGAGCGCTGGTAAACCGTCTGCCATCCCTTGCAATGAGTGGCTTGAATGAAGCGCATGCTTCATATTTGCGTCCATTCGTTTTTCTAAAACTTCTTCAACCTGATGAGGGTCATCATAATTCATCGATGCAGAACGCAAAGTATCACAAATAAGATTGATCGCTTCTCTATCGGTTAAAATCTTGGGGTATTTCATAAAGATCGACGATTCGTCCGGCGCTTCGATATGCTCCTCAAGCCCAACAGGATTTTGACGTGCCAATCTGATCAACTCAAACAGAAGGCACAGAAGATCGCGATAATCTTCGTGGTGCCATTTCACTCCCTTAAAGACTTTTCCTGTATCTCTGGCGGTTTGTTTAATTCCCGCCATATCGTTGGAAATAACGAACGCCCCAACAGCAGCCCCCCCAATCATGGTAAATTCGAATGGTGCCGCCTTAAGGATAATCCCCATCTTGCCACCAGCCGCTATATAGCCACCAAAGACCATGACAAAAATCACAATGATTCCGACTATTCCAACCATTTGGCTTTCTCCAATAATACTGTTTGAACCATTATTTTCAGAATATCATTAAGAAACATTCTCTATTCCGTGGGAACGGCAGCATTTCTTCCAGCAAGGATGACACTTATCGAATACGCTGTGTTGGGTGT
This sequence comes from uncultured Marinosulfonomonas sp., assembly GCA_947311455.1. Taxonomy (GTDB): domain Bacteria; phylum Pseudomonadota; class Alphaproteobacteria; order Rhodobacterales; family Rhodobacteraceae; genus Profundibacter. The sequence goes on from CAMZKY010000123.1 coordinate 19,464, forward strand.
TAACCCGGCCATAACCGACGCCGCCGCCTCTGGACGCATTCGCCCCAAAAAACCTGCGGAAAATTCTGGTGCCATTTCTTCAAACAAAGCGGCTGCGTCTTTGGGCTTCATGTTTTCATAGACCGATGTCAATCGCGCAAGATCGTCTTCGGCAGCTGTACTCGCGAGTGCCATCGTCGACCTTAATTTTACTTCCGCGTCCTGCAGTCTCTGGAGGTTTTGTGTAAATGTAACTTCGGCGACGTTCAAAGCTTGCATCCGGTTCTTGATTGCAATCTCTTTTTCTTCTACAGCTTTTTCACGATCTCGCAGGTCATGTATGAGCGCTTTTAATTGCTCCTGGCTATACTCTTGTGATGCCACCTGTGGTTCCGCTGCTGTTTGCGGTTCCTGATTCTGTGTCAGTGATTCTATTTCTTTTGCAAAAAGCTCCCCTCCACCATCCAGAATTCTGGTTACCGCAGATACAAAGAAAATCGACGCAATGACAAATAGCACACCACGCCCTTTTCGCGTTTTAGGACTTTTGACCTTTTTAATCTTTTTCATTCGGCGGCTTCCAAAATTCTACTTCGGTGACGAAAGAATGAAGCGTCCATCACATCTTCTTGTGAGTTGGGATTGGTTGTTGGCTGCAGTGGTTGCTCTGGTAGGTCATGCATCGACGCCAAAAGAAGTTCCAGCCGTCCAGCAACATCTTCTGCCTGAGCGGTTAGTGTTTTAAGAGACGTCGTGGAATCCCCTGCCGCATTTTGCGCCATCTCCAGTGTCTTTGTCATGTCGTCAACTTGAATTGCCAACACTGCAACAGCTCCCCCAACACCATTTTCCAGATCGTTAAATTTGGCCAAACGGCGCGAAAGAACCATACAATAAAACGCTGCCGCTACTGCACCAGCAATAAGTAATAAATCCGAAATAAACGCCATATTATCCTCTAATTGATTACAAATTCCATGACCAAAAGATCATGAACCCGTTCTTTACCTGTCACAATTTGAATGCGTCTCAGAAGCTGGGATCGCAATTTTACCAGCGCACTCGGAGCTTCAAGATCAGCAACAGAAACCGCGCGTAAATACCCGTTCATTACATCAACAATCCTTGGCATCAATGTAACCACTTCTTCCTCCTGAGGTCCGTCAACTTCCAATTGAACACGGAACCGCAAAAATCGATCCCTACCGCTCCCCCTTAAGTTCACAACAAGTGGATCAACCTCCACAAAGGTTATCCTGGGCAAGGCTGGCGCGTGCGGATCGCTCTCTTCACTATGCTCTTGGGATTGGGTGCCAAATATCATTCCGGATTGGACAGCAAAAAACCCACCACCGCCACCAATCAGCGCGAGAACCAGCCCGATGATCAATGGTTTCTTTGATTTTTTCTTCGGGGCTTCGTCTTCAGTTTTTTCTTCGTCCATTACAACACCAAAATTCTTTCGATATCCAAGTAATACCCCCCAAGAGCTAACGGATTATTAATCCTGTTGGTTCAAAGTTCAGAAAATCAATAGAATGTTGATTGTGAGCAGGAGCATTGGATAGTGCAGCAGTTTTTGTCTCTTTGGAGCGCATTAGAACCCCGTAAGAGAATCATGATAGGAATAGCGACCATTGTCATGTTCGCGGCTGTGATGTTTTTAGCGCAAGTTGGCGGGAAAAACAGCCGCGTCCTGTTATATTCCAATCTTGAAAGCAGTTCGGCAGGCGAAGTTATTGCAAAACTTGAGCAAAGCGGCATTGATTATGAAGTACGGGGGAATGCAATTTTTGTTGATCCGTTATTGCGCGATTCGCTGCGTATGACATTGGCCAGCGAAGGATTACCATCCGCGGCGGGTGCGGGGTATGAATTGCTCGATTCCTTATCTGGTTTTGGCACGACATCACAAATGTTTGACGCCGCTTACTGGCGCGCAAAAGAAGGGGAGCTTGCACGAACCATCGTCACAAACCCACAAATAAAAAATGCCCGTGTCCATATTTCAAATTCCACTTCAAGCCCGTTTCAGCGCAAGTTTTCCACAAAAGCTTCGGTTACCGTTTCTACGGGCGCAAACGCACTGTCGGCGTCAAAGATAAAAGCAATGAAATACCTGATCGCGTCAGCCGTGGCCGGCCTTGATATAAAGGACGTAGCCATTATCGATACGCAACGAGGCCTGATCTCTTCGCATGATGAAACATTCACCAATTCAAATTCAGATCTGGTTTCGACGCTTCGCAAACGCGTCGAGCGGATACTAGAAGCACGCGTCGGCATGGGAAATGCGGTGGTTGAACTAAGTGTCGAAACCGTTACGGAAAGCGAATCCATGACGGAAAGAGTGTTTGATCCAAGCACCCGTGTTATCATCAGCACTGACACCGAAGAACGCAGCACCCAATCAGACGATACGCGCGGCGTTGGCGGCGTGTCGGTTGCCAGCAACTTACCCGAAGGCGATGCTGGCTCCGATTCTAAATCTTCTAGCCAAAACACCGAAACGCGCGAACGTGTAAACTACGAAGTTTCCGAAACCAAACGCGAAATTATCAAGGTGCCCGGTGCAATCAAGCGTTTGACTGTTGCGGTGCTCGTAAACGGCTCAATGATTTCGCAAGCTGACGGGTCAAAGCAATATGAACCCAGAAGCGATGCTGAAATTTCCGAATTACGTGAACTAGTGGCCGCTGCTGTTGGCTTTCAAGAAGACCGCGGCGATCTAATCACCGTTAAGACCATGGAATTTGAACCCCTTTCAGAGCTGGGAACCGAACCCGGCTCATTAGAATCTCTTTCACAGCCCCTTAACATTATGTCTCTTATTCAGCTGGGTGTTTTGGCCGGGGTGGTGATTGTGCTTGGTCTTTTTGTAGTGCGCCCCGTTCTAGCAGGCCGACCTTCCAATGTTATGGCGGAATTACCTGCGCCCGCGTCCACTTCAGACACAGCGACCGAATCAACAACCCCACTCCCTGACCTCCCTGATCTGACCGCAACCTCGTCGTTACCCTCACTAACCGGTGAAATAGACACTGGCGACTTCAATTCCCCTGATTTCGCCCTGCCCGAACTCGACACTCCATTCCCAGATTTTGCGGTCGCAAACAATATGGGTGGGTTTGAATCTTCCTCCGACTCACCCGTAGATCGATTAAAACAACTGATCGAAGACAGACAAGATGAAACTCTGGAAATATTACGGGGTTGGATGGAAGAAAAAGAAGAGAATGTATAATGGCTAATTTTCAGTTCGAAGATTTTTCCACGAAGGTTGTGTCAAACGACCCAACAGTTGCACCTTCAACCAGCCTAGAAGAGCATACACTCGAGTCTTTTGAACAAGGATATAAAGCGGGGTGGGATGATGCTGTTGAAGCCCAAAAAGATGATCAAAAAAGGATATCAGCGGATTTCTCCCGACACCTGCAAGAGCTTTCATTTACACTAACCGAAGCGCGCACGCAGGTCATCCAATCTATCACCCCATTATTGCAGGAAATGGTGCATAAGGTTTTACCAAAAGTATCGATGGCCGGTTTATCGCAGGCTATTTTGGAGCAGGTTGTGGAAATAGCTAAAACCCACGCAAACACACCAATTGAAATCATCGTAGCTCCTACAAACGAAACTGCGCTGCAGCATCTAATTGGCGATAACAGCACTTTGGATGTGACGGTTATTTCAGAGCCATCATTTGCCCAAGGGCTAGCCTCAATTCGATTTGCAGAATCTGAAGTTAAAATCGATCTGGATAGTGTGATCCAGAACTTTGAAGTTGCGCTATCCCAATTTCTTACAAAAAATAAGGAGGCCGTTTAAATGGATAAACCCACAGAAGAATCGACCCAAACTTGCGATAATAGCCCTTTTGCGCAAGTCCCTATCGAGATTACAATTTCAGTGGGAAAGGCATTTCCACGAATCAAAGATCTGATGGAAATGGGCCAGGATGCAATCTTAAACTTGGATAAACGCATTGATGATCCCGTTGAACTATTTGTAGGGGATCGTTTGATCGCGCGGGGCGAATTACAAGAACTTGAAGGCGAAAATCAGGGCCGACTAGCTGTTCGCCTTACCGAGGTAATCAACTTGAAAAATGGTCTTTAGAATATGTTACGGTCGCCAAACCTGATCATTTTATTGATTTCAATTTTTCTGATTACAATACCAATGCAAGCCGGCGCACAAGAAATCACGTTGTCGCTTACCGATGGAAATTCGATCACCACACGAAGTATACAACTGATTGCGCTCGTGACGTTACTTAGTATCGTCCCAGGCCTCGCAATTATGATTACCTGCTTTCCGTTTATAGTTACCGTTTTATCTATCCTACGCCAAGCGATCGGGTTGCAACAAGCACCACCAAATATGCTCATTATTAGCCTTGCAATGTTCCTGACATATTTCGTGATGGAGCCAGTCTTCCTGGAATCGTGGCGTACTGGAATTGAACCCCTCATAAACAATCAAATTGGCATCGAAAAATCGTTTGAGCTTGCGATCTCTCCGTTTCGCGGTTTCATGGCCAACCGCATTGATCCCGATACGTTTGATACTTTGGCAGCCCTCCGGCCGGATGCGGTAATTGATGCGGATACAGCTGCGCAACCCTTGTCATTGTTGATGCCTTCGTTTTTGCTATCTGAAATCGAGCGCGCTTTTGAAATCGGGTTTCTGGTATTTCTACCGTTTCTAATTATTGATTTGGTTGTCGCGGCCGTACTGATGTCGATGGGGATGATGATGGTTCCCCCCGCGATTGTATCGCTTCCGTTTAAGCTGGCGTTTTTTGTCGTTGCGGATGGGTGGAGTCTAATTTCAGGGGCTTTGATCAGAAGCTACTTTTAGGCACTTACCTGACAATAAATTCTGCATGTAGCGCGCCAGCGGCCTTGATGCTTTTTAAAATGTCTATCATATTTCGCGGGGAAACCCCCAAAGCATTTAGACCAGCAATCACTTCTGACAGCGATGTCGTATCCGGCACCTCAACCAAACCAATTCCACCACTGTTTTGAATTGAAGCACTGGTGCGCGGCACAACAACAGTTTGACCAGCCGCAAATGGATTCGGCTGCACAGCAATCGGTGTTTCTTCTACACGTAATGTTAGGCTACCTTGCGACACGGCCACACGAGAAATCCGTACATCTTCACCCATCACAATCGTGCCAGAGCTCTGATCAACAATAACGCGCGCTTTTCGTTGTGGGCTAACCAGAATATTCTCAATACTTGAAATCGCATGTGCGGGGGTGGCTTTGCGCGTTTTGCCAATATCAATTTGCACTGTGCCCGCATCTAACATCAGCGCCACACGCCTGCCAAAATTCGTGTTGATTGCCGTTTCAATTCGTTCCGCCGTTGTAAAATCGGGGTCGCGCAAGGCAAGGCGTATTTGAGTTAGGCTCGCAAAATCAAATTCAACTTCACGCTCTACATAGGCCCCCGCAGGAATCGAGCCCGCTGTCGGAACCCCCTGCGTAACACTACCTGCATTGCCTTCGGCCGAAACACCGCCTGCGATGATTGTTCCTTGTGCCACCGCATATATCTGGCCATCCGCTGCATTCAACGGGGTCATAATCAAGGTGCCCCCCAAAAGGCTTTTCGCGTCTCCTATTGCCGAAACCGTCACATCAATGCGCCCGCCCGCCCGCGAAAACGCAGGTAAATTTGCGGTGACAAACACGGCTGCAACATTTTTTGGCCTAAATTGTTCGCCCGTAATATTAACGCCAAGCCGTTCAAGAATGTTTGACATGATGTCTTCTGTAAATGGTGCGTTTCTGATGCCGTCTCCGGTACCATTCAATCCAACAACCAGCCCGTACCCAACCAGATTATTCCCACGTACGCCGTCAAATTCTACGAGGTCTTTGATCCGAATGGGGCTACTTATCCCTGATGTGGGTGCCAGCATTGAAAAAAGAACAAGTAGAATTAGGCGTTTTATCATCGTAAGAAATCCATCAAGCTAAGGCGCGACATGCGCGCGGTGAGGGTATACATCGTTTCAAGTTGAGTCTGAACGGCCTTCAATTTGGTGGCCGCCTCATATGGATCCACTGACAAAATATCTGATCTAAACATCTCTAATGCGGATTTTTCTGCACTATTTTGAGTGCTAATTGTCTCGATATAGGCTTCGGATTCCCCAATATCAGCCCTTAGTTGGGTTTGTTGCGCGTTTGCTGAAATCAGGCCTTCACCCGCCTTTCGCAATAGTGCGGATTGCTCTGCAGTGTTGCCATCAAGCGGCCCATCTGTTGCAAGCGCGGCCATAGCAAATGCTTTTAACGTGTTGCGAATAGCGGGATCGGCCGCGGTGATCGAAATATCTGCCTGCTCGCCTTCACCGATTCTTTGAGGGGCAAGAGGCGTATCTGATCCAATATAACCCGCTGTCTCAAACCCGCCTCCAGGAAGATTAAACCAATCATCAATTGCAGCGGTAACGCCATCTGCGGTGGTTTCGCCTGCTATCGCAGCACCAAGATCATTCAACATGGTGTTGGCATCAATCACCGCAGGCATGTCCGTCTTGTCACCGGCAAAAACACTACGCCCACCCACCTGTGTGTTCAATGCCGATACCACCGACTTGAATTTTGCTTTTGCGTCTGTTGCCATGCTTTGAATTTGTGTCTGGCCATCAGAACCCGCCGAAATCAACAGATTTGAAGATGCCGAGGTTGTCCAGCCTTGTATTGCTTCAAGCGACGCTTGCATTGCCGAAGCAAAAAATGCTGCTTCGGTAGATGCTGTTCTGTAGGAATCCAGCGTTCTTAATGTGGTCTCGATTTCCGAAAGCTGCGAATAGTTTCCGCGCAGGCGTTTGGCCACATCAGCGGAACTACCGGTCACCAATTCCTTGGAATGAATATCGGTCAGGGCCTTAAGGCGGGCAAAATCGCGACGGGTTGAATACGCCTGTGCAAGATCGCCGTAAGAAACATATGCCATCAGTTAAATCCTCAACAAAGTGTCCATTAGGGTTTCAAGTGTTTTGATTACGCGTGCATTTGCGGAATAGGATTGTTCAACCAATAGTAATTGCTGCATTTCGTAATCCGTATCCACACCCCCCTGCAACTCCTGCGCTTTCAGGGCGTCCACTTTTGCCGTAGAAAATGCGCGCGACGCGTCAAACCCTTGGCGATCTGATGCGATCATCGACAAAAAATCGCCAGCAAGGCCAACCACGCTTCGTGCGGCGCCAATAAAAGAACCCGAGACCGGAACACGGTTTTCCGTAAGGGTTGTAGAAAGGGTTTGAAGGAGAGATCCATTTCCAACATTGCCAGCAACAGCCGCCCCAATGCCATCCCGTAAACGCCAGATTTTCCCTCCGCGTGTTGGATCAACACGCTCGTTAATTGTAATCCTGCCAGCCAAACCTTCTTCGTTGAATGGGTCGAAAAAAGAGTTATAGTCCGTAAACAGACCCGCATCCAAAGGGCCAAGAGTGGCGTCAACTGCTGGATCTTGGAAGCGCTCAACAATATCGCGCGCAACTGCATCCAGATTTTCTTGAGCGGTAATCGCAGCAGAATCGCGAATACTAAAGCTGGCAGCCAGAGAACCGCCAGACAGGATGCCATTTTCGTTAGACGTGATCGGAGTGTCATTGATTGTCAGTCCACTTAAAGAACCCGCATCCAATGTCATATCGGGGGTAATAATCCCAACCGAAGTAAATCCGATTGTTGATGCACGACCATCCAGCAATATTGCACCACCGGTTGTAATCAATGCCACTTGCCCACGCGCGCGCGGAACTTCTTTGAGAGGAACAATTTCGGCGATCCGATCAATTGCGACCTGCCGTTGATCCATTAGGCCTGACACCTCGCGCCCACCAGCATTTTGCGCTAAAATCTGGCTATTTAGTTTTTGAATTTTCTGAAGCGAATCATTTAGAAAACGAACCTGCTGATCAATCGATTGGTCTGCCTGCATCCTTTGGTTCTGTATCTCGTTCGAGATGGTGTTCAGATGATCGGTTAATCCCTGTGCTGACCGCAAAACATTTTGCAAGCGCGGCTCCGAATCTGGCCGACTAGCGGCCTCAATAAGCGAGGCGTCTAAGCCAGCCAGCCGATCAGACAACGAACCAGGGTCTCCGGGTGCACCGATAACTGTTTCGATGCGTTTTAAAAAATCACCCATTGTCGTCGAGGCTGCCAAACCTGCATCCGCAACCCTGCGGTCATTAATAACCACCTGATCCACAATACGCGTGGTGCCATCAATGAACACACCAGAACCTGATCCGCCTAATACCCGCGAAGATGTATCCAAACGGCGGCGACCATATCCTTCGGTTTGGGCATTGGCAATGTTGGAAGACACAATATCGGCAGCCCGCGACGCAGCGGTTAAGCCGGAAAGCGCGTTATTCAATGAACTGGATATACTCATGACTAATCCTCTGCTATCTTGTCTATTCTTTACCGTTTAATGTTTGTGGTTTCTTGCAGCATTTCATCAACGGTTTGGATAACCTTTGCGTTTGAAGAATACGCACGCTGCGTTTGAATTAGCGCCGTCAGTTCCGCCGCCACATCGGTGGTTGAGCTTTCAAGCGCATAGCCTTGGATTGATCCAGTCGGCCCATCACCGGCATCCCACATAAAGAATGAACCAGAAACCGGCGACACCTGATACGCCTGATTACTAAGCGAGTTCAGACCATTAGGGTTGGGCACGTCAACCAGCGGAACTTGATAAATTGTTCGGATAAATCCGGTATCATATGTGGCACTAATATATCCATTTTCATCGATATCTACCGATGTCAGATTCCCAACCGGAGAACCGTCTTTAATAATGGACGTGGGGGCGAAACTATCGGAGAGTTGGGTAAGCCCGTTCGGGTCACCAACTTTGCCGATGGTCACGGCCAAGGGGCCACCAGCCACAGTCAAGGCAAGCGTGCCGGTTGCGGCATCATATGCCCCGCCTGAAACAGGCGTAACCGATAACAAGGTGCCGCCATTGGCGCTCGTGTTATCAAAAACCAGTGTATATTCTCCGATCACTGCACCAGCTTGGGCAGAATCTTTGACTTTCATCGTCCATGTGTTTGAAGCCCCTGTAGCTGGGACAGTTGGTGTAAACGAAATATCAAGAGTTTCCGATGTGCCAAGGTTGCCGAAATATTCAACGGACAGTGGAAGAACATCACCAGATGCACCAGCAACTGTGCTTGTGGCAGGTAGATTAACACCCAAATTCATCCTTGTAGTGGGGTCGCTTGCAGTCTGATTGGCGTTGATTACAACCGGAACCAGGCCTGCAATCGTGTCTCGTGGAAATGTTGGAATACTGCCATCCGAATTTGCAGGCCAACCCATTAGAACCAAGCCAGATTCTGTTTTTAGAACACCGTTTGAATCGGTGTGAAATGATCCTGTGGTCGTCATCAACAACCGATCCGGTGCACTTCCCGCACCTAAAGACACCGAAGATGTTACCGGAAGCATCCCGCGCCCGCCTACGGCAACATCCAATGCGTTGGATGTTGAAACAAGAGAGCCACGTTCATCGATTTTTCGAAATGTTGAAGCGCGAACGCCACCAGCGGAATATCGGCCAGCTCCCGCGCTTTTGTTAATAACCAGAGATTCAAAATTTGTTTCGGCACGCTTGTATCCATAGGTGCTAGAATTTGCGATGTTGTCCGCAATTGTTGCCAAACGTGTAGCGTTCGAGGCAAGCCCCGAGACGCCAGCGTTTAGTGATGATGAAATCGACATATTGTGCCTTTCTGCTGCATAAACCAAATTGGTTTCTAAAACAGCTTTAGCCGCTGGCTATTAACAGGCCCCTAATAGTTAAAATCCAAAATAGTTTTATAGGTCAGAGCGCAATAGGATAATTTCCAACCGATTATTTCGAACCGCCATCAGATTTCGCACTTTGGGTTTTCGATCAGCAAAACCCGTCACTCGTTGAATCCGTTTCGGTTCTAGCCCAACATGCTCCAGAAGCTTCCGCGTTTGATCTGCACGCGTGCTTGAAAGATCCCACGACGGATTATTTTCCAGAACAATTGCACTTGATCGTGTATGCCCATTTATAGCCACCTCGTTAGTAACCAACTGGAAGACATCAACGAGCATTGTTGTAACGTTAATCATAATTTCCGTTGGCTCAGATGTGTCTTTGATAAATAATGGATCATCAACTAGGTCAAAGATTTCGATAATCAAACCTTCGTCGGTTAGGCGCGTATCTACATGGCGCAGCGCGTTGTCCAAAATCATGCTTTCGCCACCGCCACCTACTAACATGGATTCAATCTCGGCAAATTGGGCGTTTGTTTCAGAATCGGCACTGTCCTCGCCGTCGTCAACACCCGTGCTTCCCTGCGCCTGGTTTTCTTCTGTTGGCTTGCTATCAGAGGCCCCGGTTCCATTGCGTGCTAACGTTTCTTCTGAAAACATACTATCGCCACCAAAGGCACCATCACCACCGCCTGATACACGGCTAAGCGGAATTGTCGGACTAAAGTAATCCGCGATTCCTTTTCTTTGACTTTCCGTCGTCGCATTTAACAGCCACATCAACATAAAAAAGGCCATCATGGCCGTTACAAAGTCAGCATAGGCAACTTTCCAAGCACCACCATGGTGCCCACCGCCGTCGATAACTTTTTTACGTTTAATGATTATAACTGGAGCAACACTATTTTGCGCATCCATTCCACCACCTCGTATTTCACCCAACTCCAGATATATCCGGTAGGTATGAACACAGGTTTAACCTTTAAAATTGTGCCTACTTATTCTTGCAGCATATCCCGCAAAGTGGCTTCAAGGCTGATTTTGGGGGCCCATGATGTTTTAGCAGATATTTTGTCTATGTTTGCCACGCTGGCCAACACTTCGGTGCTGGCTTTGGCGGCTGTTATCACGGGTTTGGCACCTTGCGAACGACATATCAATTCCAGTATTCGGCCTATAGGAACACCTACACCTTGTGCGACATTATAAATTCCGTTCGGCACATCACCTGTCAGAGCAATCAATGCGCTCGCAACATCGCGCACATCTACAAAATCCCGAACTATCGACAAATCACCTGTCGAAATAGCATCCGGGTTTTCGGCAAGCTGGTTTAAGAATGCAAGCGGGACCATAGTAGGCGCTTGCCCCAGGCCGATAACATTAAACGGTACCGCTATTCGAACCGGAAGTGTGCCGCGCTGATTATACATACTTCCTAACATCACTGCCGCCGCCTTGCTAACGCCATAAAATCCGCTGGGTGCAAAAGAGTGGGTTTCCGGAATACTGATTTGGTTTTTCTCCATAGGCGCATAAATTGCAGCTGTCGAAACCAAAATCATCGCGGGTTTGGTTTCCAGGGATTGTGCGGCATCGAGCAATCGAGCTGTTGTAGTGTAATTGTCTCGCATAAGGGCACTCTGCCCCGTGATATCTTGCGGTTCGCGAATCCTGCCAGCACAATGAATAATTGCGTCAGGTTGGAATTTTTTCAGAATAGGAGCCACAGCATCACTTGCAAGATCGACATGGGCTTGTTGATCAATATTAATTTTACATACCTTATTTCGAACCAGCCCCAGAACACAAACGCCCTGAGCGACAAGCTGTTTACAAACCTCGCCACCGATAAATCCGCCCGCGCCAGTAACAACTATTTTTTTGCTATCCATCACGCCCTAAACCCAACTTTTAGAATTTCAATAAACGACTAAAAAACAATAACGGGCTAGGTTTTGGTTTTCTGAACAGGCACAACAAAACTGTAGCCGACGCCGTGGATGGTTTTGATATAAACTTTAATATTGGATCCACCCGTTTCCAGTTTTTTACGAAGCCGAACGATATGCACGTCAACCGAGCGATCGCCGGAAAAGCTTTCACGTCCGCGCGCAACATCTAGCAATTGGTTTCTGCTAAAAACCTGGCCTGGGTGCGCCAAAAAAGTATGTAAAATTTCGAATTCTGTGGTAGTAATTTCACAGCTTTGCTGGGTATTCGCGTTGGTTAACGAACGCTCACTCAAATTTACAACCCATTCACCAAATTTATACGCAACTCCGGCGTCAGCCTGTTCTACGACATCGGTGCTACAGCGGCGCAAAATTGTTCGGATTCGCGCAAGAAGTTCACGCGGCTCATACGGCTTAACCATGTAATCATCCGCACCAAATTCAAGGCCGACAACACGATCAAATGCTTCGTCGCGGCCAGATAGAACAAGAATAGGGATGCTGGATTTTGATCGCAAGTCACGGGTTATTTCAAGGCCGCTTTTTCCAGGTAGCCCTATGTCCAGAATGCAAAGATCAACATTTTCATTGGCAAGAACATTTTCCATTTCCCGCCAATCCGGCGCGCAAGCCACGCGGAATTCCTGCTTTTCAAGATACCGTTTCAGAAATGAAGTAATCTGCGGATCATCATCCACCACGAGGATCAATGATTTTCGAAATGACATGTATCTATCCTTGAGTCGCGCATAAAATATACTAGCAAACCCTTAAAAAAAATGCACGCGGTATTTATACTGCAATCACTTCGAAAGGCGTTTGTGCCATATGGTAGTTCATCGCACTTTAGGCTACACTGACAAGGTACAATAGTAGGCCTAGAATGCCATTTCGATCTTTTTCCATTTCACACCCGCGCCGCAAGCGGCTATCTCGGATTGCTTTTGCCGGTGCTGTAACGCTTGCCCTCATTCTTGCTACGATCCTAACCATCAGCGTCGAAACCAGCACGCGCTTTAAAAATATCCGAAGCGGGTGGCAAGAATACTCTCAGGATGCCAATCCACGGGGTATTTGGATTTCGGAAATTCGCGGGTATTTCGGCTATGGGGGAATGATCCACAATTTTAAAAACTTTGTTCTGCGCAAAGATCAGCGCTATGCACAACGGCTGAATTCCCAAACTACGTTTTTACTCGCAGCGATTGATTCATATCTACAATCCAACCCTGATCCGGTAGAACGCGACGCTCTGTTAGACATCCGCACGGTTGTTGAACAATACTCTGCTAATATTGAAATCATTACAAAATCCATACACATTGGTTTAAATGCTGAACAAATCGACGCAAAAGTGCGTGTGAATGACAGCAACGCATTGCACGCCCTTGAAATATTAGAGCAGCACTGGCGCAAGCAGCGGCAACGCAGTTTGAACTCTATCGTTTCCGCCCTTTCGGATGGCGACGCATTGGTGCGATCTTTGGCTGGCCTAATGGTGTTTCTAACATTCCTATTGGCTACGATCGCGGTGCTCATCTATATCCTAATTCGCAACGTTCTGCGCAGCAATGCCGCACAAATTACTGAATTACAGGCACGAAAAACTGCGCAAGAACAAGAACGCAAACTTGCGTGGGTTGTTCAACAAAGCCCAGCCTCTATTCTTATTACCGACACGGATGGGAAAATCGAATTTGTTAATCATAAACTGTTGGAACTAACAGGATATCAAGAATCCGAACTGATTGGAAAATGGCCCAGCATCTTAAAATCCGGCCACACATCGAGCAGTGATTATGATAGTATCTGGGCCAATCTACGCCAAGGGATCCCTTGGTTCGGCGTGTTTAAAAATCTGCGCAAAGACGGAAGCTATTACTGGGCCTCAACAAGCCTTTTGCCTCTATTGAACGAAGAAGGCCAAATAACAAATTACATCGGCGTAGGCGAAGATATCACAGAAAAACGCCGCGTGGACGAGCAAATTGCGCAAGTGCAGAAAATGGAGGCTGTCGGGATCCTGGCTGGTTCTGTTGCCCACGATTTCAACAATGTTTTGATGACGATCATCGGCAATACAGAATTGATCAAGCTGGAATTCGAAGACCAAGACACGCCCGAAGAAATTGATACGTCTCTCAGTCACATCAAAATTGCATCCAACCGCGCGCGCGCGCTCATTCAGCAGCTGCTTACTTTTGCGCGCCATCAACCTGAACAAACCCAAAGGATCGAGGTAAACAGCGCCATAGAAGAAGCACTAGAACTGATCCGTGTTTCAACGCCGGCCACAATAGATGTAACCTTTAACTCAGGCATAGATCAAATTGGCGTTGATATTGATCGCACCGCTTTCTTCCAGATCATCATGAATCTCTGCCACAATGCAGTGGAGGCGATCGGAGATCGTGGGGGTGCGATCACAATTAGTCTTGATCATATCCAGATTGAGGACAAAAATAACGGGCTGAGAATCCTACCAGACAACGCATTGGGCACCGTTAAAATCGAGATTATCGATGATGGCCCCGGTATTCCTCAGGATATTCAGGAAAGCATTTTTGAACCCTTCTTTTCAACCAAGCCGGTTGGCAAGGGTACGGGGCTTGGCCTGTCTATTGTGAAAAATTGGGTTGTCGAAGCGGGTGGTCAGGTGCACCTGAAAAGCTCACGGTACAAAGGCACACGTTTCACCTTGCTATTTCCTGAGTTCGTCGCAAAAGAAGACGAAACCCAAGCAATGGCTCGCCCCCCAACCGGTGTTGAGCATATCTTGCTCGTCGATGACGAAGAAGAGCTGCTTTATGTTTTACGCCGGATGATGGCCCGCCTAGGATATCGTGTCGAAGCCTTTTCCAATCCTTCGCTTGCCCTTCATGCCTTTCGAACAAACCCTGATAGCTATGATGCGGTTGTAACAGATATGATGATGCCTGAAATGAATGGCACTGAACTAATCACAAACTTGCGTACAGTACGAGCCAATCTACCCGCAATGCTTATCAGTAGTTACTTAGGAAACAAGCCCGGATCAGACGATTTAAAAGGTGTTCTTAAGGTTAACAAACCCGTCAATATGCTAGGGCTGGCAATTGCCTTACGAAAAACACTAGACACCTCCGTTTCTTAACAATATTTAACAAAAATAAACTGTAAATTACTCACTTTTTGCGCGGATGAAACAATAAGGAATTACTATTCAAACTGAATCAGTTGTCTAAGGAAAAGCATCATGGGATTAGCATTCAAGCCTTATAAGGATTCGCCCGATTACAACGTAATTGATGTCATCCTTGATCGCCACTCGGTTTCACCAAAACGGCTTGATTTTCCGGGGCCGGATGAAATTCAAATTCACACAATGATCTCCGCTGCGGCGGCAGCACCTGATCATGGAAAGCTGCGCCCTTGGCGTTTCATTCAGTTTCCAACGGAGCACCGCAAAGCGCTGGCTGATATATTCGAAGCCGCTCTTTTGGAGCGCTTGCCCGCCGCCGATCAAGATTCTTTAAACCGTGCACGCGAAAAAGCCAGCCGCGCACCGGTTTTATTGGGCTTGATCCTTAATTTGAATGCAGATGCAACAATCCCCCATATTGATGATCAAATCGCATCTGGCGGTGCAGCATTACAGAATCTTTTATTGGCAACACACGCAATGGGCTTTGGTGCCCGCGCTCTGAGTGGGCAAGCCGTCAGAACCAATGTGTTTCGCAAAGCATTGGGGCTAAGCGACAGCGAAACTTTCCTGTGTTTCATCGCAATCGGAACCCCTACAGCCGCACCAAAGCGTAATCAGAGGCCAGCGCCCGAAACAATTTTAAGCCAATGGAATGGCAAACCAAATACCTAAAGGCACCCTTATGAATATCCAGCCTAACACCGCTTCATCCTGCTGTGATCGCCCCGAAATAACACTCATACCGCTTGATGTTGCTATCGCACGGGGTATTGCCCTAACCGAACCGGCCCAAGAATTGGAAACCATTCCGTTGGAAAAATCAATTGGTCGGGTTCTGGCAAATAAAGAAGTTTCCCCCATTCCGCTACCGCCTTTCAACAATTCCGCGATGGACGGATATTTGATATCGACCTCCAGCCTAAAAGGTAAAGGCCCGTGGTCTTTGGATGTAATAGGCCGGATCGCTGCCGGCGATGCTGGAAATGCCGCGCCCCAGCCCAATACTTGTTGGCGCATTTTTACCGGTGCACCAGTGCCGGACGGGTTTGACACCGTTATCATGCAAGAAGACGTTGATCGCATCGACGATACAATTCACTTTAGCCGTAAGCCTAAAACAGGGCAGCATATTCGCGCCAAAGGTGGTGATGCAGAACAAGGTCAAACCGTCGTGCCTGGCGGTGTGGAAATCGGCCCACGGCAGATCGGCGCTCTTGCGGCGATCGGTGCCGGAACGGTTACTGTCCGTCGCCGGATTCGAGTTGCCATTTTTTCGACAGGCAGCGAATTACGCCACCCCGGCGAGCCATTGGGTGCGGGGCAAATCTGGAACTCCAATCGTTTTACATTGCTTGCGCTGTTAAACAAAGGATGGGTCGAAATTGTTGATATGGGTGCAATAGCAGATAATCCCGAAGCCCTGAAAGTTGCGTTAAAAACGGCGTGTGAAACCTGTGATATCGTCGTAACAACAGGGGGTGTTTCCGTTGGCGACGAAGATCATATGCCGCGCCTTTTCACTGAATTGGGCGGCGAAACACATGTGATGAAAGTTGCGATTAAACCCGGTAAACCGATCACTTACGGTAAACTTGACAAAGCTGTATTCATCGGCCTGCCTGGTAATCCTGTTTCAGCATTCGTCACGTGGATGGTAATCGGTGCACGAATTTTGGAGCGTCGCGCAGGCATCGAAAACCACGCACTATCGCGCGTTCAAACGCGCATCTCAAGCGATATCCATCGCCATGCAGGGCGCGTTGAATTCCGGCCAGCAAAATCCATCAACGGGTCTGAAATCGAATTGCTAGACGGCACTTTTTCGGCACGCGTGGCGATGCTCTCTCTTGCAGATGGTCTTGCGGTTATTCCAGCCGAAGCAACGCATATTTCCAAAGGCGACACACTGGATTTTATCCCGTTTTAGAAAAACTAGCCAAAAATTGGCCCGCTGTGTTTCTGCATGAACAGTCCTACTATCCTAGGGGTGTAGTACATTCCAGCCAACGCTATTATCCGCTATTACTAGCCCGGCATTGTCTCGTTGGTTGTTCTAGATCATCAATGATCTTTCCAGCCACTTGCCCAGCCGTTTCCATACAATTCGAAACGGAAACACCGTTCAAGTAGTTCCCGGTTAGATGCAGCCCCTCAACCCTTTCAGAAGTTGAAGATAAAACCGTTTCACGAGCGCGGTGGCCGATCGTATATTGTGGCAATCCAAGCGCCCAGCGACGGGTGCGGTGGATCACCGGCGCACCTTTGATTTGCAGGGTGTCGGATAGTTCCGCGTGAATTTGCGCCACCAAATCAGATTCGGGCATTTGCGCCAATTCGGGATTGCGTGCGCCACCGGCATAGGCGGAAATGGCAACGTATCCATCAGGTGCGCGACCTTGATACATGGTGCTGGGGAACTGTACGCCCGAAATGATTTTGCCATTTTCCCGCGTGGTCAAAAATCCCAACCCATCCAGCGGATGCGCGACCTGTTCTTGTTTGTATCCCAGAAACACCACATTAATCGGCGGAGCGATAATGTCGCCTGCCACGATGCTGGCGTCGGGATCAAGATTTTCCAACATGCCCGCCGCAACATGCGGCTGTACGGCCAGAACAACCGCCCGGGCCGCACGCGTTCCGGCGCTGGTTTTGATCTGAAACCCTGTGGAGGTTTTGCCGATGCTATTCACCGCCACGCCCGTATGAATACGCGCGCCCAGCCTTTTGGCCAAAGCCGCTGGAATACTGGCAATCCCACCGCCCCACGAATACAAATGCCGCCCGGGTTCCGAACCGCGCTTAGCCGCCAAAATACCACGGGTGATCGAGCCGAACTTCTGCTCAAGCTCATGTAATTTTGTAAATGCCCCCGCGATAGAAAGCTGATGTGAATCGCCCATAAATATCCCTGCCGCCATCGGATCAATCACTTTGTCGGCAAATTCTCGGCCAAAACGGCGGGTGGCAAAGGCGTGGATTGTTTCCTCGGTTTTGTCCATTTTACGGCGTCTTAGGCCCTCAAACAGGATCGAAAACCGCGCTTGGGGTGATAGATAATTCGACATGAAAAACCCAAGCGGGTTTGTTGAAATGCCGGTTAGCTTACCCTGATTCAGCAGGTAGCGTTTCTTAACCCCTTCGCCCAGATCATGCGCAGTCTTTAGCAAGCCCAACCGATCAATCTGTTTCAAAGCATCCGGCATTGAGGCATTAAAGGTGGTCGGCCCTTGCTCCATCATAAAGCCGTTGAAACGGTCGGTGATGGCGTTGCCGCCCACGCGGACTTGGCGCTCCAACACTTGCACATCCAGCCCTGCCAACATCAAGGCGTGCGCGGTGGCAAGCCCGGAAATGCCGCCGCCGATGACAATCGCATCATGCATTTTTGTTGCCTCGCATCCGCCTGACAAACGCCGGTGGCCCCGCGTCTCCAAAACGGCGTTTTGCCAGCAGGGTAAGATCATCTTTGGTGACCTCTGATCGCCCTTCACCGCGCACATAATCTTCGGCACGGCGACGCACCATGCGGCGAACAAACCCGGGCACACGCGCAATATGGCTTTCCGCGTCGTCCGACCAGTGCATAGTGATGCTGGCAGGGATCATCGGCGTAATCACAGCGCCGCCTTTAGGTTGATAGGTGCAAAGCGTGTCTTCGCCCATCATATTGCCACCCAGCGCCAAAGGCCGCGCGCGGCAGCCGCCACACAGGATTTTAAATTCGCACGCGCCGCAGCGCCCTTCTAATTTCGGCGCACGCAGGGCATTCAACACCGGCGCGTCATGCCAGATTTCAGTAAAGGATTTTTCTTTAACCGATCCGGCAGAATTTTCCATGTATGGGCAGGGCGTTACATCACCCGTGGGCGTAATGCGCGCGTATCGCGTGGCAGCAATACACCCTCCGGCATCATAGCCATGCGCGGCAGTAATGGGCCATTCTGGATCCATTTCAATGGCGATGCGTTTAAAATGTGGTGCGCATTTGGCCCGCACCATCAAGCGTTTTTCCCGTTTGGCAGCCTTGGCGACGCGTCGCAGAACGTGATCATATTTCTCCGGCGAAATACCTGAATATTTTTCGCCACGCCCCGTGCAAACCATGAAAAACACATTCAGCACCATTGCGCCAGCATCGCGGGCAAAGGCAACCATATCGTCAATTTCGTCGGCGGTTTCATCAGTGGCTGAAAAATGGATTTGAAACGGCATTCCGGCGTCTTTGCAGGCATCAATACCTTGCATCGTTTTGATCCACGCGCCTTTTTTGCCGCGAAAATTATCGTGCTGATCAGGGTTCAGGGAATCAACTGAAATGCCCACACCTGCCACGCCGGCCTGTTGTAATTCCTTGATCCTGTCATGGCGCAGCAGCATGCCGTTTGTGCCCACCACCACCATCAAACCCAAATCGCTGGCGTGGCGCGCCAGTTCGGGCAGATCACGGCGAAGCATGGGTTCGCCGCCCGTTAGTACAACCATGGCTTCGGGGCCGACCTCGGCAATTTCGCCTAGCACACGTTTTAGATCGGCGGTGTTCAATTCATCCACCGCGCCCTCTTTTAAAACTTTGGCGTCAAGGTAGCAGTGTTCGCAGGCAAGATTGCATCGTTCGGTCAGGTTCAAAGCAATCAGATAAGGAGCATCGGCCATGGTTTAGCCCCGATCCTCGGGGCACATGGCAAGGCGGGCATTAGCAAAGGCGTCGTCCTCGATTGCGGCATCAATCACCGTAAGTCCACGTTTCTTGGCAAAGTTTTCGATGCTGGTTTCCACCTGATCGCGGAAGGACTCGGGCACCCGTTGTAACCGCGCCAAAGATGCTGCGCGCCATTCGATACCACCTCGCTCACGAATGCTAGGTTTTCGTGTCGATTCCGCCATAAACGGCTCAATATGTTCCACGGATACCACATTAGCCGCATCGCGTCGCGCCGATTTTTCGGCCCGAAGCTCGATATTTTCGCGCACCTGTTTATCTGTGATTCCATCCAGCATGGTGCGGGCATCTTCGGCCCATTTCAGCCGTTCAAATTGTGCCTGCGGGGCATCTCGATCACCGCCACCACCGGGCATCATTTTCGACATCACCTGTTCAACAAATTTCGTGGTGATAAAGGTGTGGCCTTCTTTTTGCGCCTGCCGGATTACCCCCGTACGCGCCATGCCGCGCACAAATTCAGGAGCGCGGTTGATCATTTCGCTGGCCTCGTCCGACCACATGATGGTTTCCTCGGCAACCACATCCGAAGGCGGATAATATTCAACCATCCCAACCCAAACGTGACACGGCACCATGCGCAACAGGTTTTCCGTATTGCCGCCAATATCCAGCCCGTCATCGGCATGCACACCGGTTTTACCAACCACCAACAAAGACGCGCCATGTTTTTCAACGTATTTCTTGATCGCCTGATAGGGTTTCCCGGCCAACAGTTCAGTGACGATTTCAACGCTCGCATCCTGTGCCACGGTTTGGGCAACGTTCAGGTGTGCCTGATAAATTTTTGCAATGCCGTCATCAATCAGTTCTTCGTGCAGTTGTTCTTGTTCCTTGAAACGAAACACCTTGCCCGCCTCTTCATCCAGCACTGTCGAAATCTTGTTGAACGCCACATAGTGATAGTAGGGATCATATGCCGCCACCACATGCACAGGCACCTCCAGACGTTTGCCAATATCCAGCGCCGTCATCAAAGCGCCGAATGATTTTGGCGATCCGTCCATACCCACAACAATCGGGCCGTCGCCAATATTCATCCGGCGGTCTTTGGCGACAAATACGTCCATATTGGTGCGGCGAACCACGCGTTCGCAAACCGTGCCGATGGTCGATCCTGCAACAGCCCCAAGACCAAGTGCGCCGATGAACAGTGCATCATGTTCGTTCCGGTTCATCGCGCTTATCAGGCAGGTATAATTCTTGCCCTCGGGCGACAAGCGTTTAAACGGCACATTTGCCGCCTTTGAAACTGTTTCGGCTGCATCGTGATAGCTGTCGGAGATCAGACCCAAACCCATGCCAATCAGATCTTCGTGGACTTCGCGCTGATGCTCCATCTCGCTTTCCCGTTGATAGCGTTCCGGCAACCCTCCTTCCATCTGTTTAAAACGCCGATCATGCAGGCGCGCGGCGTAGGCATGAATGCCTGTGATTGTATCCGTACAAAGGCGGGTTGCCTGTTTCATTGCGTTATTGGCGTAATCGGATTGATCCAGCGCCACCATAATACGCGCCATAGATACTGGGGCATCACCTGCAGCGCCTTTGGTGCCTTCGGTGCCTTCGTCTATTGCCAGATTTACAACCATATCATTTCTCCAGTTTTTGACCCCTGTTCAGGTCCGTGTTAAATGTCTTTTGCGCAGCGGAATCCGACAAACTCGGCATATGAATTCGTGTAGTCCCACAAGCGATTGCTTGCGACGGTCATGTGCGGCCTCCCGTTCCAATTGTTACCTTTGATATAAGCACAAGGTTCGCCCGGCACCGATTCATCCAATGCGTCAGGGGCCGCGCAAAGCGCGGGCAAAACCCCGCCATTATCGGCCTTTAACTGCGCCAAAAGTTCCAGCATCTCGGGCGTGGCATTTCGTGTATCAACCACGCTGTCGCGGCATTGGCCTGCGCGGGCTACGCGCGAATCGGCCACCCATTCCGAAACATTGCCCGCCAAGCCGCGCACGCCGTATGGGCTGATATCTTGCACAAAACCATTGATTGAAACCGGGGCAATACCGCTGATATTAGCACGGGTCAGATCGGGATCATTGCCCCATGGATAAATTTGCCCATCCACCCCGCGTGCGGCCTTTTCCCATTCGATTTCGGTTGGCAGACGTTTACCTGCCCATGCGCAATAGGCGATCGCATCATCGTATAAAACGCCGGTCACTGGCTGATTCGGTTGATTAAAGTATTCGTCATCGTAGAACGCCGAAGGTTCATGGCCTGTTTCAGAGACAAATTCACCGTAATTCGCGTTTGTAACCTCGAATTTGTCAATCAAAAACGCGTCTACATTATAGGGCATCGGGCCATATAATCCTGTGTAATAGACATAACCCAACACCGCAGGGCCAGCAGGCACCACGACCATGCCTTTTTGACCCATCAGGGCAAGTGCTGAGTAAGCCCCTGCCCCTAATGTTATCACTGCGATAGCAGCAATTATTTTGGATTTCAGTTGAATAACCAATACCCCAATAACAACGTCACTACCGCCACATTCACCAAAGCGCCCGCCAGAACAAACACATCAAACGTGTTGATTTTTTTCCATTTATTCATCATCGCGCGCTCCGGTTGTTTTTGGATTTAGTAGGACAGTTCCATCGTTGCTTCGCCACCCGCATTAACAGTGACGGTTCCAACCTTTTTCTCGCCCAAGAAGCCGTGCCACATCATCACATTATATTCGCCGGCGGGAATATCAGTGATCGAAAATGCACCGTTTTCATCAACAACAGAAAAATAAGGTGTTTTGGCAACGTAAACAAAGCTGTGCATGAAATCATGCGCGTCGCATTCTACTTTCATACCGTTGCCGCGGCGCAGTTTAACCAGTTTAGTAACTGTATCGCCTGCGTTTGGTTGAGATACGTTCATCACGGTGCGACGGGATTTGCCGATTTGTTCGTAGGTGTGGATGTTGTGCAGCGTGTGATCCGAATTCACCGCGGTAAGTTCACCTTTGTTGGCCATAACACCCAAAGCCGGGGAAAATTCGCAGGCTTCTTGAGTCAAGGTCAGCGACATCAGTTCTTCGGGCATGGCTTTGCCTTCTTCGATGTCGGCAAGGAATACAACCGCGTTCTTAAGTGTTCCGTTTTCATTGATTTGCACAAATGGCACTTCGCGTGATCCTTCGCCGCAAATTTCGGGATCTTTTGAAATGGTGTAGGTGCGCGTATCGGCCGTGGCGTCGCCTGCAGCGACGGTGCCAACAAAGCTGCCACCATTTGCAACATCAACCACTTTGTATCCTTTGGCGTTGGCGGTTGTGGCCATACCCAGCATTGTCAACGCAATCGCGGTTTTGGTGATTAGGTTTTTCATATTTGTTTCCTTTGTTAATTAATCGTAGATCAGGCTACATTTTGCAGCGCTGGTTCATTTTCAACGGTTTGAACCAGCTCGGACAAGGCATCGATTGCCACCAGCCAGCGGGTTTTTTGCGTCTCGTCCCCCAGCATCTTCAGCAAGCGTTTGTATCCGGCAACGGGGGCGTATTGCCCCAACAACTTGCCAATATCGCGCCGATAGGTGCCGTCATTTTCACTGGCAAACACCACCAGCGCATCGACAGCTGTGTCTCCGTACTGACGCGCCAGCGCGCGGGCAGCGGCAATGCCGACGCCCATGTAAGAATCGTTCAGGGCACCGATGATAGGATCGGAAACCTCGTTACGTTGAGCGATGGCTTGAACGGCCTCAACGCGAACCAAGGGATCATCGTGGCTTAACAATTCAAGCAACTTTTCAGTCACATAATCGTCACTAATCTTGCCCAAAACACGCACGGCCAATACCCGTGTTTGGGAATCTTCGTCTCCAAAAAACCCTTTCAGATTTTCAAGGATATCAGATGAAAGCGTGTTTGTGGTTTCGCCGTGTTTGGCGAGCGAAAATAGAACCGCTTGGCGTGCTTCCTCATCAATATCAGCATTCATTGCCTCGACCAGCGCGGCAGTGACATCGGGTTTAACGATGCTACCCAATAGGCGCGCTGCGAACCGCTGCACATCCAAATGCGGCGCGGCGGCCGTTTCCCATGATACTTTGCGCTTGGCAAATTTATGCACTTTAGTGCGTTCCAGCGCGGCTTGATCCTGTTCCGACAGAATAATTTCTTCTGGCTCGGCCACAGGTTCGGCAGGTTCATTCGCCATGATTGCATCAAGGGTTGATTGCGGCTTGACGGGTTGTTTTTTCAAAGGCAGATCGGCGTCAATTTCCTCGTAGATCTCTTCCAGCTCGGCCGCCGATGGCTCCGGCGCCTCCTCAACGATTTCAGGTTCAACTTCTTCCTCTTCGGGTGGAAGAACCAATTCACCTTTTAACGCTGACAACAGCGCATCGCTTGCAACGTTAGGCCATTCCGGATCGTTCGCAGCGATCTGCGCAAGGGATGTCATGCTGGACAGGCGTAATTCGCGGTCTTCGTCGCCTGCGGCCTCCATCAAAGCAGGCACACCCAGTGTTCCAGCGCGCTCAAATGCCTCGATCACGCCAACGCGAAAATCGCGAGGAATATCGGCATTGCCGATCACGTGGGTTAAGCCTTTGACGGCTTTAGGGCCTTTTAGCGCAATCACCGCCATTGCGGCCTCTTTGGCGGCTTTGGGCTCGCCTTTGATCGCCTTTTGAACGGCATCAATCAAATCTTTATCGTCAAATATTTCGGGCTTAGCCGAGATCACTTTGAAAACCTCGGCTCGCACGGCGTCGGATTGATCGCGGATCATATCCCACAGCAATGTCGGATTTTGCGCGCCAGCGTGTTTCACCACGGCGGCGCGAACCGCTGCATCATCATCGCCAAACAGAGGAATCAGGTTTTCATCGGATGGATCAAGATTCAAAATCGCCAAAGCGCGGATCTCGGCATTTTTATCGCCAATCAATCCCGCGCGCAACGCAGCCAGATCGGGATTGCCCGATTCGCCAACCGCCCGCACAATGCGACGGCACATGCGATCGTCGCCTTGACCATACAGTTCAATCACCGCCATCGCCCCGTCTGGCCCCATGTTGCACAAGGCGCGCAGGCCAGCTTCGGTTAGATCCTGATTTTCAGGGTCGGCCATTGCGGTTACGATTTCAGGCACCGCATCAACATGCGCGAAAACCGCCAGCCCTTCCAGGGCCAGCATTTGCACGTCAACCCAATCATCCCAACCGGAGTTAAAGAATTCGTCTTCGTCCCATGCAATTTTATCTTCAGCACGAGAAATGACCAAGGCGCGCAGATACGGCACTACGGGATCAAATTTCATTGCAACCAACGCCTTGATCGCGGCCTTTTTTACGTCGGCATCTGGATCGCCCAGCAGGTTGTCCATCAGTTTTTGCGCGGTAGCAGGATCGTTGATTTGCAACAACGCATTCGCCGCATCGACGCGCACGTCAGGATCATCATCCAGCAACGCAGCAACCAGTGCTTCGGTCACATTTGGAAGGTTGAAATTACCCAAGGCCTGAGCGGCAGCACACCGGTGAACATCGGCGCCGTCTTTCAGCAGGGATACAAGTTTGTCACTAATTTCGGTTTTCATCGATTTCACGCTCCTCGAAAACTCTTCAGGATAGCGTAGGTCGATTCCGAAATTCGATCATTGACGCACGTCAACAATAGGTTTGACGGCCCGCGCAATCGCATGGGCCGTCAATTTGTCACAGGAGGTCAGGGCAGCCCTAAAGGTTGCCCTGACTATTTTGCTAAACTTCGATGTCGCGCGGTGCGAACGACATTGAGCGGAAGCTGTGTTTATAGGGCGATTCACCAATTTTAGTGATTTTCGCTACACCCATTTTGTAGTTGTAGTTCCCGCTGATCCAGTCAACCACACGCCCAGCCAATGCGTTAGCAGGTTGGCTATAGTGCAAGAAGTCCATATACATGACGCCTTTTTTGGTTGCCCGGGTCACTATCGCAACGGCCGTGATCGAGGCTTCCGAGAACTCGACGTTGCCATTGGCCAATTGACCGGTGAAGGAATAATCAGAGCCTTCTACACCCAAAACGGTGTCTTTCAGGGATGGCACGCGGTCATTCGACAACAGAACCATATCGCCACTTTCGATACCGCGTGCTGCGGCATCTTCGGTGTTGATTTCAACCCAGTTATCAGGCCAACGCTGAACGATGTAAGGACGACGTGTATCATCGAAACCCGACTGCCAACGCTCGTTCGCACGACCAGATGTGCACCACAGCTCATCACCTTTTGGTTTCATCCATTCCCAATAATCCGAGAACAATGACCAAGGCGATTTCTGGATGTTGCATTTGCCCGTTTGTGAATTGAAATGTGTCAATTTCTTGTTGAACATATTCATTGCAGTTGGGCCATCTTTAGGCAACACGCGGGTTGTGTCATGCAAGCGCACGGTTCCCACCAACGAACCATCGTCGTTCATGTAAACAGGGGCTTGAATGCCATTGGTTCCCATTTCACGGAACTTCGCATGCAGTGTTTTGCCTTCACGATGTGCAGCAACTTTGACCATATTAAAGTCTTTGCGGCTACCACGGGTGAATTTAGCTGCTTCTTCGGCAACATCATTGGAATCTTTCCAATCAAAGCCTTCAAAGCCCATTTTCTTGGCAAGTTGCGAGATGATCCACCAATCAGGTTTCGCTTCGCCCGGTGCATCGTAGAATTTTTGATACAAACGAACGCGGCGTTCACCATTTGCACGCAAGAAATCTTCTTCGCCCCACGTTGCGGCAGGGAAGATAATATCGGCAAATTGGTTTCCAATCGGATCAACCAGATAGATGTCCTGATTCACAACAACCATACCGCCGCTATCCACCCGCGCTTTCAGGGTTTCAAGAATTTTTTCGCGGTTGATTGATTGAATTTGGTGCGGGTTACCGCGTGTCAATTCATGGAATCGTTGTGACAACTGTTGCGAGCCAAGCATGGATTGAATCCATGTCGTGCCGATAACGTGGGCCATACGGGTGTGACCCGCCATTGTCCAGGTATCAGTATCTAGCGCACGACGGCGACGACCAGGCAGTTTCATTGGTGATTTATTGCGAGGATACCCGCCACCACCGACACCACCACGTTGGTGACCACCGGCACGCCCGATCATTTGACCCGGACGTCCACCAGCACCAACAGTAATACCCAATGCGGAAATCGCTTGTGTATTGCCAGTGTTGTTTGACCAATAGAAGCCTTTTTCGATCATGATCGATGTTTTGACCCGCGATCCGTCTTCTTTTGGTTTTGCCATCATTTCAGCAGCCAGCTGAATTTTCGCAGCGTCGACGCCGGAAACTTCAGCTGCGGCGTCTAGTGCAAACTCGTCTTGTGACAACAGCCATTTTGACCAATCGTCAAAGCCTTTTGTCTGGAATTTGCCCCA